>CADBAC010000009.1 GCA_902792495.1 Ruminococcus flavefaciens
TCATATACTGTCTCATGAAGAATACGCAAGTCGGTGCTGCGATTGCAGGGAGAATAAGAGGAAGGAAATTATTAGTCATGTGGATCTTGTACATGAACTGATAGAAACCGATACTTGTTACCTGTGCAGGGATCATAAGCACAGCCATGATCATTGTGAAGAATGGCTTTCTCAGCTTCCAGTCATATGCAACGAGTGCAAATGCTGTCATTGTTGAGAAGTAGATGGTACAAGCTGTAGCACCTACGGAAATGATCAGGGAGTTCTTGAAGCCCCTGAAAGCATTGAATGAACCCTTATCACTGAGAACCTCAAGATTTGATTTGAGGAAGTGTGACGGGATAAGCGAAATAGCGTGCTGCTGGATCTGATATGTGCTTCTTGTCGCATTGACGATCATGATAACGAAGGGAAGCAGACTCAGTACAGTGAGGAGACCACAGAACACGTAAGCAGAAATTATAAACGCTCTGTTGGAGGCGTTCTTCTTCCTTACAGCCATTCTTTTCCTCCTCTCGCCGCCTGAAGCTTAGCTTTCTTTTTGGCCATTTTTATTTCCTTGTTCATCTTGACTTCGTCCTTATCACGCATTACATAGAACAGAACAGCTGAACAGATGACGATGATGACCCACATGATCATACTTGCAGCTGAAGCCTTGTTGTAGAGGTAGCTTCCGCTGAACGCCTGTTTCTGGATGTAAACGCTGGTGGTAAGTGTAGCGTTGTCAGGGCCGCCGTCTTTGAATACCTTAGGAATATCATACATATTAAGACCGCCGACCAGTGATGTAACAAGTGTATAAAGCAGAACTGTTTTAAGGTTCGGTATTGTTATCTTGAAGAATGTCTGGACGCCGTTTGCACCGTCGATCTCAGCAGCCTCATAGATATCAGGGCTGATACCGAGTACACCTGAGATAAGTACGATCATAGTATTTCCGTACCATGTCCAGAACTGAATGAATGCTACAATAAGTCTTGCAGCAGACTTAGTTTCTACAAAGTTGTAAGCTGAATCTCTTATGCCTGTAGACATAAGGATATCGTTTACAGGTCCGATAGGATATGAGAAGATTGCTTTGAAAAGTACAGCTACTGTAGCAGCTGTGATAATGTTGGGCATATAGAATACGACTTTGAAAAAGCCCTTGCCCTTGATCTCATTGCTTCGGGAAGTGAACCATGCCGTAAGCAGAAGAGCGATGGTGATCTGGGGGAAGAAGTTCATCAGCCAGATCGTGATAGTATTTTTAAGTGATGTGACAAACGATTTGTTATGTATTACATTCTTAAAGTTATCCAGCGGATTATCAAGAATGTGCCAGTCTGTATTTCCGAGTCCCTTACAGTCGGTAAAGCCGAGGATCAGCGTATAGATAGTGGGATAGAGCGAAAAAATCAGAAAAGCCACAATAAAAGGTATACTGAAAAGGTATCCGTACTTTGCATAGCTGATACCCTTGAGCTGCTGCTTTTTAGGCAAAGCTAAAACCTCCTTTTTGCAGCTGCTCAACCGGGGCGGATGCCCCCGCATGAGCGGGAGTCACCCTTCCCGGCTGAACCTGCTAATTTATGCGTTAGAATGTATTATGCGGCCCTATTATCAGTCAACTGTAACGTCGAGTGAGTCAGAAACGTTTGACTTGAAGTCTTCGATAGCAGCGTCTCTGTCCTTTTCGCCGGCTGTGTACTGACGAACCTGGTCACGCCATAAGCCGTTGATAGCCTCATCGTACTGAGTGAGGTTCTTACCGTTTGCGAAAGCGTTAGCCTTCTGGAAGATGTCGAACATATTCTGGCCAGCGAGGAAGTCGAGTGTTCCGTCAGACTTAGCCATTACAGCAGCTGAAGCAACAGCATCCTTTGTGCCGCCATCTGCATATGTTCCGTTAGCCCACTGATACTGGAGGCCATCCTCAGAAGTATCAAGTGTGATCCAGTTGATGATCTCGCCGAGAGCATCCTTGTGCTCGCTTTCCTTGTTTGCGAGTACCCATGTACCGCCCCAGAAGAAGCCGATAGGTGGCTCACAGATGCCCCAGTCGCCGTATGTGCCTTCGCCTACAGCTTCGCCGCCGCAGTTAGGAGCGAGTGTGTAGTTGATGAGCCAAGCAGGTCCGAAGAAGCCGAGGATGCCCTTGCTTCCCTCACCCTTCATATCAGCAAACCAGCCTTCCTGCCAGTCCTGAGTATCGTTGTGGTAATCGTTGTCCTTGAGCTTCTTGGAGAGGTCGAGGAATGCTTCACGCTTAGGATCGATTGTGAGCTTGCCGTCTACGATCCAGCCCTTGTCAGAGCTGTTCTCAACTGCGTGCCAGATATCGCCGTCGCCTGAAACTATACCATAGCCCTTGCCCTTCAGTGTCTCAGCAGCCTCAAAGAATGTATCCCAGCTGTTTGTGCCGCCGCCGATAGCCTTTGATACTGCCTCTGGTGAATCGTCACCGAAAGCATCCTTAGCAATTGAACGTCTGTAGATGAAAGCACCGCCTGTAGCCTGGTAGCCGAGACCTACTACATCGCCGTCGCCGTTTGTACCGATATCAACTGTGTACTGAGCGATCTCAGCGTCCTTGATACCTGCTTCAACGTCGATTCCAAGATCCTTGTATGGGCAAGCATACTGTGAAGCATCACCCTGTGTATACTTAAGTACGAATGCAGCCTCTGCGCAGTAGAGATCAGGAGCTTCCTTGCCGCCTGCTGCGAGAGCCTGGTCGAGTGCAGGCTGATAGTTCTGGTCTGTTGTCGGGATTACAGTTGTCTCGATGTCATACTTAGCTGCGAAATCAGGGTGTGTATCGAGATACTTCTGAACCATGCCGGGAACTTCTTCTGTGAATGACCAGATATTGAGAGTTGTCTTGCCTTCACTGCCGCCCTTGTCTTCTGAGGAAGATTCTGCCTCTGAAGACTCTTCTGCTGATGACTCTGATGCTGATGACTCAGATGCAGATGGTGTTGAAGCATCGTCATTTGAGCTTGAGCTTCCGCAAGCTGTCATTGATGCAATGAGAGCTAATGCAGAAAGTGCTGATAAAACCTTTTTCATTTTAAAGACCTCCATAAATATAAATTTGGTGTGTTTTGGCATCCCCTGTATTTTATGCAGGGGATACCTATATCGCTATTCCGTGTTGCCACGGAAAAAGGCACTTGGATCAAAGATTGAATATAACGTTGTTTACGATGGACTCGAGGAGTTCCTGTCTGCCGCTGGAAATAGAGGCTGTAACCTCGCCCTTTGCGAGAGCATACTTCTCAAGAGCAGCCATATCAGCCTTGCCTGAGATGATGTCGAGACCGATTCCCTCGCTCCATGAAGCGTAGCGGTCGGAAATGAAGCTGTCGATACGTCCGTCAGCGATGAGCTTGCTTGCAGCCTTGTAGCCGAGAGCGAATGCATCCATACCTGCGATGTAGCTGTAGAAGATATCCTCAGGTGTGAAGCTTCCACGTCTTGCCTTTGCATCGAAGTTGAGACCGCCGTTTGTGAAGCCGCCAGCCTTGATAACTTCGTACATACACATTGTTGTGTCATAGATATTTGTCGGGAACTGGTCTGTATCCCATCCGAGGAGAGGATCGCCCTGGTTTGCGTCGATAGAACCGAAAGCACCGTTTGTTCTTGCTACGCAGAGCTCGTGCTGGAATGTGTGCTGAGCCAGTGTAGCGTGGTTAGCTTCGATGTTCATCTTGAAATCCTTGTCGAGGCCGTACTTTCTGAGGAAGCCCAGAACAGTAGCAGTATCGAAATCGTACTGGTGCTTTGTTGGCTCCTTTGGCTTAGGCTCGATGTAGAAATCGCCCTTGAAGCCGATAGAACGTCCGTACTCAACAGCCATCTTCATGAGACGAGCCATGTTGTCGAGCTCAAGGCCCATGTTTGTGTTAAGGAGAGTCTCATAACCCTCACGTCCGCCCCAGAATACGTAGCCTGTACCGCCGAGCTTTACAGTAGACTCGAGAGCCTTCTTGATCTGTGCAGCTGAGAAAGCGAATACGTCTGCGGATGGTGAAGTACCTGCGCCGTGCATGAATCTTGGGTGATCGAAGCACTTAGCTGTACCCCAGAGGCACTTGAGGCCTGTCTCAGCCTGCTTAGCCTTGATGTAATCAGTAACGATGTCGAGCTGAGCGTTTGTGTCCTTCAGTGAGCCGTACTCAGGTGAAAGGTCACGATCGTGGAAACAGAAGTAGTCGATAGAAAGCTTCTGCATGATCTCGAAAGCTGCGTCAACCTTAGCCTTAGCTCTTGCAGCAGGATCATTTTCGCCCCATGTCTTGTCAGCTGTACCGCAGCCGAACATATCTGTTCCGTCGCCGCCCATTGTATGCCACCATGAGAGAGCAAACTTCATAATGTCACGCATCTTCTTGCCGTCTACTACCTCATCAGGATTGTAGTACTTGAATGCGAGAGGATTTGTGCTGTCCTTGCCCTCGTAAGGGATCTTGCATATGTTCTTGAAAAATTCCATTTGTGAATGACCTCCAACTTAAATTAGATATTGATAGATAAACAACCTGTGCCTGTGAGTTTTTCACTCAGTGGGTCAGGCTGGGATGTGCCTGCATAAAGGGTGAATCCCTTAGCGGAACGGCTCCTCTTGCCGTTTTCATCAACAGCTTCAAATGCACTGTCGCTGAGAGTAACTTCAACTTCCGTGCTTTCGCCCTTTTTCAGGAAAACTCTCCTGAATCCGCATAAGCTGTAGAATGGTACATATTTATCGCCCTCGCCCTTGATGTAGAACTGAACTACATCCTCAGTATCGAAGTCACCTGTATTAGTTACCTTTACGGCTGCCTTGCCGTTCTCGAATCTGAGATCCGAGACCTCAGTCTTTGAATAAGTAAGACCGAAACCGAAAGGATAAAGGATATTATCCTGTGTGTATCTGTATGTGCGTCCCTTCATGCTGTAATCAGTGAATTCGGGAAGCTTTGTTGTATCAACGTAGAAAGTAACGGGGAGCTTGCCTGAGGGTGATATCTTTCCGAAGAGGATATCAGCCAGTGCAGTACCGCCGAACTGTCCGGGATACCAAGCATGGATAAGAGCGTCGCAGTCAGCTTCAACGTTGATAGCGCTTCCTGCTGCTGTAACGATGATAACAGGCTTGCCCTTGCTCATTACTGCCTCCACCATCTTGCGCTGTGCTTCGGGGAGTCTCAGGTCTTTCTTGTCGCCTGATGAGAATTCGTTGCCTGTATCGCCTTCTTCGCCTTCGATAGTAGCGTCGAGACCTACACAGAGGACTACGACATCCGAATGTTCGGCAACTATCTCAGCTTCTGCTATTCTGTCATCAGCAAGTCCGAGCTGCATACATCTGTCCTTGTAGAGGTGGCTGCCCTCGGAGTAGAGAACTCTGCCGTCGAAAGCATCCTGGATGCCTTCAAGGAAAGTGATGTAGCGGTCTGCTCTGCCGTTGTAGTTGCCCTCAAGTGCAGGGCGGCTGTCGGCGTTGGGACCGATGACACCGATAGTCTTTATCTTTGAAGGATCAAGAGGAAGAATGCCGTTGTTCTTCAGCATTACCATTGATCTTTCAGAGCATTTTCTTGCGTAAGCCTTGTTCTCCTCGTTTGCAACGATGCTGTAATCCAACTTATCGAACTCAGTCTCGTCATCGAACATACCGAGACGTACCCTTGTCCTCATAAGGTGGATGCAGGCCTTTTTGATATCCTCATCATTGATAAGGCCTTCATTGTAAGCATGGAGCAGATGGAGATATGTATTGCCGCAGTTCAGGTCACAGCCCAGCTTCAAAGCCATAGCTGCCGACTCGGGAGCGGTCTTTGTTACCATGTGATTTGTGTGAAAATCACGTATAGCCCAGCAGTCGGAAACGAAGTATCCGTCGAAGCCCCATTCGTCAAGCTTGCCCATCAGGAATTTGCTTGCACAGGCCGGTTCTCCGTTAACTCTGTTGTAAGCGCCCATAACGCCTTCCACTTTTGCTTCTTTGACAAGCGCTTCAAAAGCAGGGAGGTAAGTCTCCTCCATATCTTTGGGTGAAGCAACTGCATCGAATTCATGTCTGATAGCTTCCGGGCCGCTGTGAACAGCCAGATGCTTTGCACAGGCAGCTGTTTTCAGCACTTTGCCTTCGCCCTGAAGTCCCTTTGCAAAGGCAACACCGAGACGTGTTGTCAGGTAAGGGTCTTCTCCGTAGGTCTCCTGACCTCTTCCCCATCGGGGATCACGGAATATATTTACATTCGGTGACCAGAGGCATAAGCCCTTGTAGATATCGTGGTCGCCGTGTGCGGAATATTCATTGTACTTTGCTCTCGCTTCGTCGCCGATGATGCTGCCGACTTTATTCATAGCCTCCTCATCGAACATAGCTGCAAGGCCTATAGCCTGTGGGAACATAGTAGCTGTTCCTGCTCTTGCAACTCCGTGGAGGCCCTCGCTCCACCAGTTATATGCGGGGATATCAAGTCTGTCAACGGCGGGAGCGTCGTATTTTAACTGAGAGGCTTGTTCCTCAAGGGTAAGTCTGTTAGTAAGATCTTCTGCTCTTTCCTGAGCCGAAAGACTTTTGTCCTTGTATTTTTCCAAGCACATTCTCCTTTCATAGGGTATTACTTTATCTGACGCTGACATTCAGCTGCCGCCTTATGCAGTTCCTGTCAGCGGTTTTATCATGACGTTATATTGGATATGTATTCGTTTATGACCTTATCGGCATTCCAGTCGCTGCTGCGGAGTTCCCACTTTTCAGTGATGGAAGCAGTCTCGCCGGGCTGATACTTCTTCATCTCGCCGAGGATCTCGCATTCAAGGAAGAGATTATTGGTGTAGGTCTCAAAGTTACAGCAGAAATCGGGGTAGGAGGTGTTCTTGTAGTCCTCGAAGCTCTTTCTGAATATCTGGCTGCCGTTCACGTAGATTATCTGGCCGCCCGTAACATTGAATCCCACCTTGAAAGCTTTCTTGGCGGACGGGTCATGTTTAAGGAGAGCGTACTTATCGGAGAGAGTGAATCTTTCATCCTTCACATCCGAATAGCTCCATAAAGACATTGTCCTGTTAGGAAGGAAACCGTTGTTGTCGCTGCAAAGAGGGATTATCTCGGTCCCGCCTGCGGCCAGTCCGGTAACGGACCAGGGAGCGAATTCAGCAGCTTTGCCTGAGCAGTTTGTGATGCGGTTCTCAACATGAACGGCATTTTCTTCCTTCATGGTGATTATCAGGCTGAACTGCTTGCCGAATGCAGTCTTTGCAGGTGTAAGTGTGAGTGTATTTCCGTCGTATTCTACGCTGACTTTTGTATTATCTGGGAGATAAGTCTCAGGCACCGTTTCGGGAGCACACCAGATGCGGTGGCCGCCGTAAGCGTACCAAACGCCGTAGCCTTTGTTTATCTCGTAGAAATTGCGCTCTGTATCCTCAAAAAGAACATTCTGTCCGTCGCAGAAACCGAAGAAGACTATTCTTGGTCCTACATCTATAGTAGCGATCAGCTTTATAGTTCCGTTTTCGAGGCAGATACAATTTCCGTAATTCTTGTATTTCATTTCGTAGCATTTAACTTCCATACTCTTACCCCCATAAACAGGCAGACTTCTGTCGTCTATTGTCTTTCTATGCTATTATTATAATACTTAGTCGCAAATTATACCACTCATTTATTGCGGTCATTCTATCAAGAATTGCTAATGTTTCACAATTTTTTCGATTTCTCTTTACAAATATCAGTGTTTTGTTGTATAATACCATTAAAAGAAACAAAACTTCGGAAGTTTTCACAGGAAACGGTCTGCAAGTTGTCTAAAAGTTAACAATCAAGCAATCACAAGAATTGGTCAGGAGGTCCTATAAATGATAAAGAATCTTTCAGGAGTATATGAGACCGTAGAGTACGAAAATCAGCGGTTTGTCATGCTCTATGATAACGACGAGATAGAGGAATACCCCACACACTGGCACAATGCCGTGGAGGTCATAATCCCTCTGCACAACGGATTTACCGTAGTTTCGGGCGGTGTGGAGTATCATCTCAGCGAAAAGGAGATAATCGTCATCCCTCCCGGAGAGCTTCATTCAATGCCTGCACAGGACGGACGAAGGATCATTTTCCAGTGCGATAACTCGGTAATAAGCGAAGTTCCGTCACTCGAATCAATACTCCCCGTTTTCAGTTCAGCCGTTCACATCACTCCGTCGCTGAACAAGGAACTGTACGTACTGGCGAGAAAGAACATCCTCGATATCTACACGGAATACTACTCAAAAGCGCCAATGGCCGATGTAAGGATATATATGTACCTCATCACCATCCTCACAGCGATAAGGGAATTCCAGCTGAGCAACGCCGACGAAAATGCGGCTGCGGCAGGCGAAAATACCGACGAAAGCCGTAAATTCGGGCTCGTCACCAAGTACATCAACCAGAACTATATGTACGAACTCCCCCTTGAAAAGCTGGCATCCATCGCAGGCTACAGCAAATACCACTTCTCACGCATATTCAAGAAGTACAACAATATGTCCTACATCCAGTACATCAACAGCAAGAGGATCAAGGCGGCAGAGAGGCTCATGGCAGATTCGTCCCTTCCCATCACGGAAGTGGCTATGCAGTGCGGTTTTTCCAGCCTTACAACATTTAACCGAGCATTCAGAAAAGCCAAAGGATGCACTCCGACAGAATTCCGCAAGCTCTTCAAGATCAATGACTGAACCGTATTATTTCTGACCACTAATTGCGATTCGTTTGATTTGATTTTATTTTTCCAACAATATTTGAAGTTCAAAAAACTCCGCACCCATTATGGATGCGGAGTTTCTGTTTGTCCGTTATAAGATTTTATTTTTTCCCATTGGCTGTTTGTCACAGTCACTGCTTACATTATATAACAAACGCTCTGTAAAATCAAGTAATAGTTTTACTTTCAGTTAATTTTGTCATTGTCGACAATTGCACAATTTTTCTTGCTCTGTCAGTTGTGCACTATGCTTGATTTTCGTCCATGATATCATCAATGATATTGTTGATCCAGATGTCGCTTCTTACCATAAAATAGCCGATGAACACCTTTACTATCTCGATCAGCGACAGCACCGCAAAAAGAATGTGGATATCCAGATCCGTGCAGTAGCTGAGAACAGCGCCCAGCGGGATCACCAGCAGCCATGTGAAGCCGAAATCGAACAGGAAGGTAAGTCCCGTTTTGCCGCCGCTTCTCAGTGTGAAGTAGCAGGCATTGGTGTACGACCACAGCGGCATACAGAGTGCCTGGATCACTATCATATAGCCTGCCAGCGAGCGTATCCCCTCCTCGGTTTTGTACAGCATGGGGAAGAATTCCGCCAGCGGAAGGGCACAGACCGCTACCACCATTGAAGCCGTTACCGAAAAGAAAATCAGCTTATTGTCAAGTTCACGGGCTTCTTTAAGCTTTCCTGCGCCCAGCTTTGCGCCTACTATTATAGATATGCACACTCCGAGCTGAATGTATATCGCTCCGAAAAGATTGGTGATGGTGCTCGAGATATTTCTCGCCGCCACCGCCTCAATTCCACGGACTGAGTAAAACTGCGCTATCACGGACATTCCTGCCGCCCACAGAAACTCATTCAGCAGAAGCGGTGTGCCACGCTTTATGATGTCCCCTGCCAGCTTTGACGGTATACTGAACCCCTTGAACAGGCCGATGATGTACTTGTTCTTCTCCTTGTGAGTGTGAGTCCAGACCACCTTGACCAGCGTCTCGATGAATTTCGCTATGACCGTTGCAACAGCGGCACCGCAGACTCCCATTTCAGGGAAGCCGAATTTGCCGAAAATCAGGCAATAGTCCAGCACAACATTTATGCCTACCGCCGACATCGAAGCTATCATCGGTATCTTTGTGTAGCCGCACTCGCTGAGCACGCTTGAATAAGCCTGACCGATACCGAACGGCAGAAAGCCGATGAACATGATCTTCATGTACTCCAGACCGCTCTGAAGGGTCATTTCTATCAGCTGCGGATCGTCGTCCTTGCTGAGAAAAAGCCGTATCAGCTGTTTGTCAAAAAGGCCGAACACCGCCAGTGCTATGGCCGTGACAACAGCGCAGATAAGCAGTCTGAAGCGGAAAGTGTACTTCTGCCCCTCGCTGTCGCCTTTTCCGAAGAACTGCGCACCGAATATGCCTGCGCCCGAAACTGCGCCGAAAAGGGTTATGTTGAACACGAACACGAACTGATTGACGATGGAGACTCCGCTCATTTCCGCCGTACCGATCTGTCCGACCATTATATTGTCGATCATGCTGACGAAGTTAGTGACCATATTCTGCAATATCATCGGCACCACCATCAGCAGTACACGGCGGTAGAATCGTCTGTCTCCGATAAATTTCTCTTTAAATCTGCTAAACATAAATATCCTTTCAAAAAAATAAAAATGCCATACAAGCACATCGTACTTGTATGGCACATATAAACTAATCTATAACTACGCCCCAGCCCGAACTTATCTTACTGTATAGCCGCATTTTTTCCTGCTTCTTCTGATTTCTGAAGAGAACGAAGATACCGAAAGCGGAACCAAGTGTAAGAACGAGTGCGAGGACAACACCTATAACGCCGAGCTTTAAAACGCCGACGAGAAGTGCGAAGAATATGATAGCAGCAACGATGATCAGAGGGAGACAGAAAGTAGTGAAACTTCTGTTCTTGATCTTGATGTAATGCTGTATATCCTTTATATTGAGATTCTCGTAGTTACGAGCGATGAAATTATCAGGCTGAGCCCATTTGCAGAACTGTGCTACGTTCTCAAACTTTACAGTATAGTCCTGATAATCGTGGAATCTTTCATTATAATGTGAAACACGGTAGGTCACGAGAACTGAATTTGAGGAATTCTCCGCATCCATAACGTGAATTATATTACCTGCCTCTGCCTGGCCCTTGAGGGTCTTAGAGACAAGAAATTTTCTGTCTATTGCCTCATCAATATTAAGCAAATAAGTCATAACCAACACTTCCTTGACATGTAAAATATTAAACAGTGCTCATTAATTTTTTTGATACAGGTCTCAGATCAACCATTTAACCGAATACATACATTTTCTATCATTTTCATTATAGCATAAAAGGATAAAAATTGCAAGGTAAAAAGCATACTTATTCCTGACAGCAGGCAGAATTTCGCCATAATCACGCATTTCAGGAAGGAAACAGCATTACTATTTGACAAATTCGATAATATTATACATTTAGTTTTACTGATATATGCGTTTTCACTGCATCAGCATCAGCGTCAGGACCTTTTAAAAAGCCCCGGCGCATGACGAGATGCTGTATTTCCGTATGTTAATTATTATGTCCGCATCAGAACGTTACATCTTTTTCTTGAAGTTTAAGTTTGCCTTTGCGACCTTCTTCTTGTCCTTTGCCAACTTGAGCATATCTTCCTTGGTCATGTTGTCGCTTTCGTCACTTGAACTATCATCTTCGCCCAGGAAGTTGCTGAGGCGCTTCTTATAAGCTGCGCCGCTTTCTCCCGGAGCATTCATAACGCTCTGGCTATGCTGATAAGCACTGCCGCCCGGCACTCCGCCGCCTACATGTACTGACGGTCCGCCGTAAGCGCCGCCGTAGGGAGCTGCATTCTGAGGGTTCATATTCTGCTGATACATAGAATTATGTGCACCTGACATATATGGGTTTGGCTGTGGGAAGTTGTTATCCTGCGGATAGCCCTGCTGAGGATACATTCCCTGCTGAGGGTAGCCCTGCTGCGGATAGTAGCCCTGCTGAGGGTAGCCCTGCTGGGGATAATATCCCTGCTGAGGGTAGCCCTGCTGCGGGTACATTCCCTGCTGCTGTGGGAATCCGCCGCCGTGAGCAGCATATACTCCCTGCTGAGGATAGCCCTGAAGAGGAGGCATATACGCTGTCGGGAATCCGCTTGCGCCGACTTCCTGAGCGTCAGCAGGCTTATTGTAGAGAGAATTGATCTCTCCGCCCTGACCTAAAGGCATTTCCTTAGCTGCCTCAGGTCCGCCGTAGAATGGGTTATTTTCATCAACATCGAATCCTGCTGAGAAGTCTGCGGGAGCGCCGACATTTACATTCGGCACAGCAGGTGCAGGTGCAGGTGTCTCGTCATCGTAACCGCTGAGGAAATCAGGGGTCGATACAGATGTTACGAGACTTGCAGCTGTAGAAACTTCTTCAGTATTCATCATTATCTCACAAGCGCCGTTTTCAACGCTTGCACGCATCAGCTTTGCAAGACATCCTTCGTTAGGCTGCATAAAGCCGTTATCATCGAGTGTTATGAGGATCATCTGCTTTGCCTTGACACCGCGTGCTGCGATGACTGCATTTGCAGCGATATCCTCTGCGG
>CADBAC010000010.1 GCA_902792495.1 Ruminococcus flavefaciens
TTTGCAAGTCATGAGCCTCTTGTTGAGGACTGTCCCGATGTCAAGACCATAGAAGTGCCGCTTTCCCACAGATTTGAGACCTTCACCGTTGATATACATAATGAGATTGAAAAGGCAGGCTGGGACGCTTTTTACATATTCGACTGCCTTTCCGAATTGCAGGCTATGTGGGCTACCGACCTGATGATGGGCAACTTTTTCAGAGTCACCTGCCCGTTCCTCTTTATACTTGATACAGTTGCATTCTTCCCGATAATCCGAGGAAAGCACTCAGTCCACGCAATAAACAAGATACTGAATACCACGCAGCTTTTCTTCGACGTTTATTCCGATAAAAAGAACGTCTATGTGCGTCCCGAAAAGGTATGGAACAGAAACTCGGATACCATGTTCCTGCCGCATACATATGAGCCTGAAACAGGACATTTCCGTCCTATACTTGACGGCGTAAAGTCGAGCCGCTTCTATCAGGTTCTTGGCAATGCTCAGCGCTCCGCAGATGAGCAGTTCATGGACTCGTGGGACAGAAATTTCAAAAAGGCGAAGATACTCTATGACAGCGGTTTTGATATTTCGGAGCAATGCAGTAATATGTGCAATATCATGATGACTCGCGATTCAAAAATGCGTGAAATGGTCAAGAAACACTTCAAGCCCGAGGACTATTTCAGCGTACGCGACCACATGATAGGCACTGGCATGATAGGCGGAAAAGCCTGCGGTATGCTCCTTGCAAGAGCAATTATCCGGAATAACGAGCCTGATATTGATGAAGTCCTCGAACCTCACGATTCTTTTTATGTCGGCTCTGATGTTTACTACACCTACATCGTCGACAACGATTTCTGGGATATGCGTATCAGGCAGCGTACAGAAGAAGGCTATTTCTCGCTCGCTGATGAGTTCGCTCAGCAGCTTATGAACGGCAGGTTTTCGGATGAAATGCGTGAACAGCTTAACCGTATCATCGAATATTACGGTCAGGATCCCTACATCGTCCGTTCAAGCAGTATCCTTGAGGACGGCTTCGGAAATGCTTTTGCAGGCAAATACGAGTCAGTTTTCTGTGCTAACAGAGGAACTCCTGAAGAACGCCTTGAAGAGTTTGAAAAGGCGATAAAAACTGTATACGCAAGCACTATGAGCCTTTCAGCTCTTGATTACAGAAAAAGGCGCGGACTTGATAAACGTGACGAGCAGATGTCACTGCTGATACAGCGTGTATCGGGTTCTTACTACGGAGCATATTATATGCCGTGTGCAGCAGGTGTGGGATATTCATACAGTCCGTACAGCTTTCTCAAAAGCTCGGATCAGTCCGCAGGAATGCTCCGACTTGTAATGGGACTTGGTACGTCTGCCGTTGACAGGACGGAGGGCTCCTATCCACGTCTTGTAAGCCTTGATATGCCTGAGAAAACAGTTTATTCAAGCTATGCGGAAAGGCACAGATTCTCACAGGGCAAGATAGAAGTAATAAATACTTCCATTCATGATATGGAGCGTCTGCCGCTCCGTGATATTGAATCCGTGATACCGGAATATCTGCAAAATATACTTCTTGAACATGATTATGATGCCGAGAGTCGACTGCGCGAAATGGGACGCAGAGTATCATCAACCTTTATCTCCTGCAAAGGTCTTGTCAGCAATAAAACACTTATGTCTCAGATGCAGAGAATGCTCAGATGTATACAGGACGAATACGATTATCCTGTGGATACGGAGTTTACCATAAATGTTTCAGACAGCGGCGAATATTCCATTGACCTCCTGCAGTGCAGACCATTACAGGTACTGAAAGACAAAACAGGAGTTACCGTCCCTGACGTACCGCAGGAACATATCCTCCTTGAAAGCAAAGGCGCTTCAATGGGACTTTCAAAGGCTTCAAAGCTGGATATCATCGTCTACGTCGACCCTGTTGTGTACTACAATATGCCCTACGCCGAGAAGAATTCCGTTGCCAAAATGATTGGAAAGGTAAACTGGCATTACCGCAATAAGGGCAAGCATATGATGTTAATGGTTCCGGGCAGAGTGGGCACATCATCTCCTGAACTTGGTGTACCTACGGCATTTTCTGATATAAGCGAATTTGACGTAGTATGCGAAATGGAGGAAGCACGGGCAGGCTATAATCCGGAGCTTTCCTATGGTAGTCATATCTTTCAGGACTTAGTCGAAGCTGAGATACTCTACACGGCTGTATTTAATAACAGCAAGACACTTCATTTTGCTCCCGAAAAGTTCAGAGGGCTCAGGAATATGCTTGAGGACATTGACGAAAACAGCGGACTTGATGAAGTTATAAAGGTTTACGATGTGAGCAGATGCAAATGTGAACTTTATAACGATATCAAAAACGAGCATTTACTTATTACTATTTAAAGCAATGGAGCTTCACTTTTGTGGAGCTCCTTATATTTTGGAGTGAAAACATTGAAACTTGTATTTCCGCCCATAGGGGCAAGGATAATGAAATCTGCTATTGCAGTCGGCTTATGTATGCTTGTATATTTCGTGAGGACGCTTTTGCCAATAGGCAACGGCATACCGTTTTACGGTGCATTAGCAGCTTTGTGGTGTATGCAGCAGTACAATGACACAACTAAAACTAACGCAGTTCAGCGTTCGGTGGGAACACTTATCGGTGCTGGATATGGACTGCTTTTCCTGCTGTTGTTTCGACTGATTAATGTTACTATCCCGATGATAGTATATATTTCTGCAAGTGCAGTGATAATACCCGTGATATATACAACTGTTGTTCTGAACAAGCGCAACGCCTCATTTTTCTCCTGCGTGGTATTTCTCAGTATTGCATTGACACACTCATTCGACAGCAATCCATATGTTTTCGTGATGAACAGAGTTATTGATACCTTTATTGGAATAATTATCGGTGTAACAGTCAACGATTTCCGTCTGCCGATAAAACACGATACTGATAATCTATATGTAAGCGGAATTGACGACGTGCTTGTTTCTGCAGGACGGTCCGCCGCATACAGCAAGGTGGAGCTGAACAGGCTTATCCGCAGCGGTGTAAAATTTACCATATCTACTGTTCGTACTCCTGCTGTGCTTATGGACATAATGAAAGGTGTGGAGTTACAGCTGCCTGTTATCGTTATGGACGGGGCAGCACTTTATGATGTAAAAGAAAAACAGTACCTTGAAACGGTCTATCTTCCATCAGATGTATCGTCTGAAGCAGAAAAGATCATCGCCGACTGCAGTTTGCACTGCTTCGTGAACGTAATGCTTGATTCAACGCTGCTTATATATTACGGTGAGTTCAGGAACGATGCTGAAAAGGAGCTATTTGATTCTTTCAGACATTCGCCTTACAGGAACTATATCAACTCGGAATATCGCCGAAAAGACGATAAAGAACGCGTACTGTACCTGACTGTGCTTGCCGATAAATTCAGCACTTTCATACTCGAAGGGAAGCTTCGGAAACAGCTTGGAGAGCGTATAAGAATAAGCATTTCCGAGTCTGAATCTGAAGGCTTCATGTACCTGAAAGTATTCTCTCCTCAGGCTTCAAAGCAGAATATGCTGAAAAAACTCAAGGAGTACGCAAAAGCGGAGGATGTCATAACATTTGGCAGTATAAAGGGACAGTATGACGTTTATATCAATGATGGCGGCGGAAACGGAACTGTGAAAAGGCTTAAAAAGATATGCCGCATAAACGGACTGGATCTCAAAGAGATAGATCAAACAGCCGGCCTCACTAAACAGTGAAGCCAGCTGTTTGATCTATCTTTCCATTTTCCATATCTGAGCTGAATACGGCGGCAGCTCGCTTCCGCCTCCAAAGTCGTGCTTTGAGCCTGTTATAAGCTCGTCTGCCATGCCGCAGCCTGCGTCAAAATGAGCGGTGAACGGCTGAGAATCAGCATTTATCGCAATGAGTATGCGCTCATCGTCACAGCGGCGCTGAATGATACACTGCTTGTTTGTCAGCACAGGAACGCTTATATCTCCGTAGCATAGAGCCTTGCTCTCGCGATGTATCTTTGCAAGCTTTGAAATATAAACTGAAAGCTCATTGTCTATCGGTGCGTCATATGAAAGTCTGAGAGCAGGATCGCCGTCTTTTTTATCACCCTCAGCACCCCATTCGCTGCCGTAATAAATGCATGGAATACCTGGCATTCCGAACATGATCGCATATATCAGCGGCAGATGATCTTTGTTTGACAGTATAGTTGCAACTCTTGAAACATCGTGGTTGTCAACAAAGCTCAGGAGGTGCATACCGCGGTACATACACCAGTTTTCTGGACCGAACTGATTTTTCAGAGAATGGCATATCTCAAACATATTCATGCTGTTGAAGCTTGAATACAGCCCCTTGTAGCACTGATAATTCGTCGCTGAATGAAGCATTTCATTATTTACAAACTGCGAGTAATCTCCGTGAAGGAGCTCTCCTATCAGCACAAAATCCTCTTTCAGTCCGCTTGTAAAGCTGCGAAGCCTCTTCAGAAATTCCTTATCGAGACAATATGCCACATCGAGTCTCAGACCGTCGATGTCAAACTCGTCTACCCAGCCCTTTATGCAGGAGAAGATATGCTCAACGACTTCATTGTTCCAGAGGTTCAGCTTGACAAGGTCGAAGTGTCCCTCCCAGCCCTCATACCACAATCCGTCATTGTAGTTGGAGTTGCCGCCGAAGTTTATATGGAACCAGTCCTTATAGCGTGAATTCTCGCGATTACGCAGTACGTCCTGAAATGCCCAGAAACCTCTGCCAACGTGATTGAAAACGCCGTCAAGCACGACCTTTATGCCCCTTTTGTGAAGCTCTGCACATACCTGTGCAAAGTCCTCGTTAGAACCTAAACGGCAGTCTATTTTTGTAAAGTCCCTTGTGTTATATCCGTGGGTATCAGATTCAAAAACAGGCGAAAAATATACCGCATTGCAATTGAGTGATTTTATATGATCCGCCCAGTCTATAACTTTCAGTATTCTTGATTGCTGAACTCCGTCATTCTCAAATGGTGCTCCGCAGAATCCGAGAGGATATATCTGATAAAACACGCTTTCATATGCCCACATTTTTATTACCTCCGTTGTCAATAGTCTATAATCAAGAACGGCGCCTGTCCATTCAGGATGAGCGCCGTTGCTATTCTTATTACTTTCTTATCTTATCATATGCTCAATGTTTTGTCAATAGAACGATTAACTTTATTTCTTGTACATTTCACTTAGCCTTCTTCCAGTCTCAATGAGGAATGTTTCGGTATCAACAGTACGCTTGCTCTTCAGCTTGGATATAGCTGCAAGGTCGCCTGTCATAATACCTTCGCTTATAGTATCCAATATAGCTTTTTCGAGCTTGTCTGCATATTCACACAATGCAGGCGTTGAATCAAGTTCACCTCTTTTACGCAGAGCACCTGTCCATGCAAAAACTGTAGCTACAGGGTTAGTTGACGTCTTTTCACCTTTAAGATATTTGTAATAATGACGCTGAACTGTTCCGTGGGCTGCCTCATATTCATATTTTCCGTCAGGCGATACTAGCACTGATGTCATCATTGCGAGGCTTCCGTATGCAGTTGCGACCATATCTGACATAACATCTCCATCATAGTTTTTACAAGCCCAGATATATCCGCCATTTGAACGTATTACTCTTGCAACAGCATCATCTATAAGGGTATAGAAATACTCGATACCAACAGCTTCAAATCTTGCCTTGTATTCCTTTTCATATATTTCAGCAAAAATATCCTTGAAGCGATGATCGTATTTTTTAGATATAGTGTCTTTTGTTGCAAACCATAGATCCTGTTTTGTATCAATAGCATAGTTGAAGCAGGAACGTGCAAATCCTTCAATTGACTTATCCTTGTTATGCAGTCCCTGTATAATTCCTGCACTGTCAGAAAAATCGTATATTAAACTCAGTGACTCATTGCCATCTTTATCAGTAACTTTCAGTTCAGCCATGCTTCCCTCGCTGACACGCATTTCTGTATTTTTATATACATCGCCGTAAGCGTGTCTGGCAATAGTTATAGGCTTGGTCCATGTTGGTATGTATGGTTCTATTCCTTTGGCAATAATTGGAGCACGGAAAACTGTTCCATCAAGTATCGCTCTTATTGTTCCATTGGGCGATTTCCACATCTCCTTCAGGTCATATTCATCCATTCTTGCTGCATTCGGAGTTATAGTAGCGCATTTTACAGCCACTCCGTATTTCTTTGTTGCCTCAGCAGATTCGATAGTTACCTTGTCATCAGTCTCATTTCTGTGTACAAGTCCGAGATCGTAGTATTCAGTCTTTAAATCGATATACGGAAGAATGAGAATATCCTTTATCATCCTCCATATAACGCGCGTCATTTCATCTCCGTCCATTTCGACCAAGGGTGTTTTCATTTTGATCTTTTCCATATTTATCAGCCTTTCTTGATTTATTTGAAGTCATATGACCACTGAACTAACGGTTCGATATATCTACATATTCTTTTTCTCTGGCTATTGATTTGTAGGCAGGACGCATGATTCGCTTACCACTGTTTATTTCTTCAAATCTGTGAGCACACCAACCAGCAATTCTTGAAACTGCAAACAATGGAGTGAAAAGGTCGTCGGGTATTCCGAGCATCTTATACACAAATCCACTGTACATATCAATATTTGCACACATTGTTTTTCCTGATTTCTTGATGCTTTCAAAAACAGCAGGCGTAAGGCGCTCAACTGCTTCAAGAAGCTTGAATTCCTTTTCAAATTCTGTCCCAGTTGCTATCTCACCTGCGTATTTTTTCAGTATGACCGCACGCGGATCCGACAGCGTATATACTGCGTGGCCCATGCCGTATATAAGTCCTCGTCCGTCACCTATCTCCTTTCGCAGTATCTTCCCGAGAACTTCTGCTATCTCATCATCGTTTTCCCAGTTTTTTACATTGGATTTTATAAGCTCCTGCATTTCAAGCACTTTATGATTGGCACCTCCGTGCCGTGGCCCCTTCAATGAACCTATTGCTGCGGAATATGCCGAATACGGATCGGTTCCTGATGATGTAAGAACACGGCAGGTAAAGGTTGAGTTGTTTCCTCCGCCATGTTCAGCATGGAGCATAAGCATCAAGTCAAGAAGTTTAGCTTCTTCTCTTGTAAACTTCCTGTCTGCGCGAAGTATTGACAGAATATTTTCAGCGGTAGATTGGCCTTTTATCAATGGATGGAGTATCAGTGACCTATCATCATAGCAGCGCCTTTTTGTCTCATAAGCTCCTACCATTATCACAGGCATTTTTGCTATCAGTGATATTGCTGTATCGACTTCATGTTCCGGAGTCTGTGATTCGGCTTCTTCATCATACGAATATAGTGACAGAACAGCTCTAGCCATTTTGTTCATAATATTGGGCGACGGAGCTTTAAGTATCATATCAACGAAAAAATCCTTTGGTAAGGCGCGTTCATCGGAAAGCATTATATTAAATTCTTCAAGTTCTTTCCTATCCGGCAGCCTTCCTGTAAGTAGCAGAAATACGATTTCTTCAAATCCAAACCTGTCTTCTGTGCGTACTTTTTCTATCAAGTCATTAATGCTGTATCCTCTGAAAATCAGTTTTCCTTCAGCAGCTCTTTTTTCACCATCATCAACAACATATCCGTGAACATTACAGATATTCGTCACACCGGCCATAACACCCGTTCCATCGAGGTTCCTAAGACCTCTTTTAACGCTATATTTATCAAAATATTTTGGATCAATACTGTTTTCGGATGAAAAAGAAGAATACATTGTTTCTTTTACGTTCATAGCTATCACTCCAACAAAAAACGGTGCTTGCCCATTATGGGAAGCACCGTTGCTTTATTTGTCTTTTTATGATGTCATTATATCCTTTTTTACTCAGCTTGTCAATACCTTTTTGAAATTTTCTCGAACATACTCGCTTTTGTTTAGAAAAAAATTTTTGTTAGACTATTGACAAACATAAAAACCTGTGATATGATGTAAATATAATAAAACAAGCAAAGGCGCTTATCCGCATGGATAGGCGCCTTTTTTGTTTGTTAATGATTGGAGTGATAATAATGACACAGCAGAATATTGAGCAATTTACAAAGCCGGTAGGCAATGCAAACGAGATAAATGAGCTTCTAAGACGTTACGGTGTAAAATTCGGCATATACAAAAATGGTGTTTTCAACGAGCAATTCTTCCCTTTTGATCCTATACCCCGAGTCATATCTTCGGAGGATTTCAAAAGCATTGAAAAGGGACTTGTTCAGCGTGTGAATGCACTGAATGAGTTCCTTTTTGATATTTATCACGATCAAAATATCGTAAAGGACGGCGTTATCCCCGAGAACTTCATTTACATCTCAAAGGGTTATCTTGCACAGTGCGAGGGCATAACTCCGAAGAACAGGATATACAGTCATATTTCCGGGATAGATCTTGTTCAGGCTAAAGACGGTGAATGGTATATTCTTGAAGATAACCTGCGTATACCGTCAGGAGCTTCATATCCGCTTATTGCCCGTGAACTTACGAGAATTGCCGCACCTGACGCTTTTTCTGAAAATGAGATCGTCGATAACCGCAACTACGCAAAGCTGCTCAAAGAAACGATGGACTATGCAAACTGCGGCGGTATAAGTGCGATACTCACTCCCGGACGATACAATGCCGCTTACTTTGAACACTCCTATCTTGCGGAGCATACAGGCTCGGTGCTTGTTCAGAATGACGAGCTTTTCGTCGAGGACAATATTCTCTACCACAGAACATATTCTGGCGGCAAAACAAGGATAGGTGTTCTGTACAGGCGTATCGGCGACGAGTATCTTGATCCGCTGAATTTCCTGCCCGAATCTCTTATAGGCATACCGAATCTTATGGAGGCTTACCGCAGCGGAAATGTGGGTATTATAAACGCTCCCGGAAACGGAGTTGCCGACGACAAAGGTATCTACTATTTCGTACCCAAGATGATAAAATATTACCTCGGTGAAGAGCCGATACTGAAAAATGCTCCGACCTATCTTCCCTTCTATGATGACGATATGAAGTACGTTATGGACAACCTCGGTAAACTTGTTATCAAGGACGTTGCAGAGGCAGGCGGATACGGTGTTGTATTCGGCAGCGACCTCACAAAAGAAAAGCTGGAGGAATTCCGCCAGACTATAATTGCCGAGCCGAGACGATTTATCGCACAGGAGGTCATCGACTTCCTTGACTTGCCGATACTTGACAACGACGAAACAGTAATGCGAAAGGCAGACCTGAGAGCGTTTGTGCTGTCAGGTGAAACGACTAAGGTATGGGCTTCTGGACTTACAAGATTCTCACGCAATCCCGATTCTTTCGTGGTCAATTCATCGCAGGGAGGCGGATTTAAAGATACCTGGGTACTCAAAACGGGTACATAAAACTGAAAGGAGAATTTATGTCAACAATCTCAAAGGAACACAGCGACCGACTTTTCTGGCTTGGGCGCTATGCGGAAAGATTTTTCATCACGCTCAGGTCACTTGACAAGCTATATGACAAAATGATAGACGACAAACAAGGTTACAAGGAGTATCTTTCCTACTTCGGAATTGCTGATAAATACTCAGACAGCAAAGATTTCATACATAGCTTTCTGTATGATGAAAGCAATCCCAACTCTGCTGCATTTTGCCTTGAAAGAGCTTACGATAACGGTATAGTTCTGCGTGAGGAGATATCAACAAAAACACTTTCCTTTCTGCAGATGGCTAAGGATACGCTCACGAATTCACAGAGCAAGGCAAATATAAGATTATCGCTCCTGCCACTGAAAGATATACTGTACAGCTTCTGGGGCAGCGTGAACGAGCACATCTACGACGACGAGATACGCAATATAATCTACATCGGAAAAACTCTTGAACGCCTTGATATGTACATTAGAATGAAGTATCCATTTGCTGATGTAGAAAAGGAATTCATCAGACTTTGCAAAAATCTGCACCGTGTTCCAAAAGGAACTCCGTACCGCTATAACACAAATTATCTTTGCACTGTCGTTGAAGTGCTCGGCACCGAAAGCAATTATAAGCTTTATTCTGATAAGGCAATACAAAGCCTTGAGCACCTGTT
Organism: Ruminococcus flavefaciens; assembly: GCA_902792495.1. GTDB lineage: Bacteria > Bacillota > Clostridia > Oscillospirales > Ruminococcaceae > Ruminococcus > Ruminococcus flavefaciens_Z. The sequence goes on from CADBAC010000010.1 coordinate 10,133, forward strand.
TGAACCAATGGAGGTGTCATTATGAAAACGCTTAATTTCAGCTTCTCCACGAAGCTCACATTTGACGATTACGTCCACGATCACAGCTTTGCTCTGAGGATAATCCCGCCTGATACCGAATTTCAGAAAATCATTTCATGCAGTCTTAATATCTCTCCCTCTGTTATTACAAAGCAGACCGTTGACGCTTTCGGCAACAACGTAACGGCAGGATATATTCAGGGTGACCATCGTTTCCTTGATTTTGATATCAAGGGAACAGCTGAAGTGGATTCATCAAAGCACAGCACATTTCTCATGCCGTGCTATCTGTATCAGTCGGAGTTCACAGCTCCCGATGAGAAATTAATAAAATTCTACTCTGAGCTCAAGGGTAATTATAGTGAAAAGCCCGCCGAAAAAGCAGTATTTTTCAGCGATATTCTGTCCGACCTTATCGAGTACAAAAAAGGCGTTACCACAACTGCGACAACTGCCGCTGAAGCCTTTGCAATGAGAGCGGGAGTATGCCAGGATTTCTCGCATATCCTCATATCACTACTGAGAATGGACGGTATACCTGCTCGATATGTAGCAGGTCTGGCATTCTGTGACGGCGAAACTCATTCGTGGGTTGAATACTGGACCGGCGACCACTGGGAAGGATTCGATCCTGCAAATAACTGTCCGGTGAATGACGATTACCTCGTAATCTCAACGGGACGAGATTTTCGTGACTGTGCTATCGACAGGGGCGTGATGTTCGGAAGATATACCCAGCAATTGCAGTTAGTACGCTCAGTCTTAACATAAGCAGGGGCGGGTATTACCCGCCCGAAAGGAATGAATTAAATGATAGAAACAATTGCGACTGCTGCACTTGCAGTCAATGAGAATCTTAATATACAGAAACGACGAATCGAAAACGGAACGTCAAAAAAACGTCTCAGCCTTGTTACCGGAACTCACGGCGACGAGCTTGAAGGACAGTATCTTGCATACATGATTGGTTCTTATCTTGACGAACATATAGACTGCCTTGACGGTATCGTTGACATTTATCCTGCACTCAATCCTATGGGAATAGACTCCATAACTCGCGGAGTACCCATGTTTGATCTTGATATGAACCGTGTTTTTCCCGGCTCTAAGGACGGCACTATGATAGAGATGATCTGCTCCATGATAGTAGATGATATCGTTGGATCAGACGTTTGCATAGACGTTCATTCAAGTAATATTTTCTTGCAGGAGATACCGCAGATACGAATGAGCGTACCTACTGCGCCAGCACTTTTACCATATGCGAAGATGATGAATGTTGACTTTATATGGGTACACGATGCAGCAACTGTTCTTGAATCAACTCTCGCACATACTCTCAATACACGGGGAACGAAAACTCTTGTTGTAGAAATGGGAGTTGGTATGCGTATTACAAGGAAATACTGTAAGCAGCTTTTTGACGGTATATTTTATCTGCTGAAGGATCTTGGAATGTGGAGCGGCGAGACAACTCCAGTGCGCGAACCAATAGTTTCGGAGGGGCGTGAGGTCGGTTTTGTAAATTCTGATGCAGCCGGTATTTTTGTCCCGTGCGTCAGCTTTGGTGAGGCAGTGGAAAAAGGCAATCATATCGGTGATGTGGTCGATCCGCTGTCGTCAAAAACAGTAGAAAAAGTGGACGCTGTATGTGACGGAATGATATTCACTCTGCGCGAATATCCCGTCGTGTACGGCGGCTCGTTGCTTGCAAGGATATTGCAGCCTGCTTCGGGAGGTGTTGAGAAATGAAGAAAAAAGTATTATACTCGCTGAAATCACCTTATCGCGAACAGCTTGACGTTATAGGTTTTCGCTTCGGTCACGGAAAAAAATCGGCGGCTATTATCGGTGCAATGCGGGGCAATGAAGTTCAGCAGATGTACGTTTGCAGCCGAATGGTGCAGGAGCTGAAAAAACTGGAAGCAAAGGGACTTATCGCAGAGGATAACGAGATAATGGTCATTCCCTGCGTGAATTACTACTCAATGAATATCGGCAAGCGTTTCTGGGCAATGGACAACACCGACATCAACCGAATGTTCCCGGGTTACTGGCAGGGCGAGACCACACAACGTATCGCTGACGGTCTTTTCTCGAAG
>CADBAC010000011.1 GCA_902792495.1 Ruminococcus flavefaciens
TAGGGCGCACACCAGAAAAGTATGAATTTATCATTTTTTTCAGGTGCGCCCTATATGGGGGCAAAATTCTATTAAAAGTCTTTGGAAAGGGGTTCGGGGTCGACTCCCCACAGTGTGGGGAGGTGTCAGCGCAGCTGACAGAGGGGACGGCCTCCGTCAGAGGGAACCTTTCCTCAGAAAGGTTTCCCCCGATAAATGCGTATAAAGCTTCTATATGAGCATTACGGTTACAGGTGCTGACGTTATAATTGTCAGTGTCAGTTTACAGCGCCGTTGGTGAAATCGCTCCACAGACTGAGGTCGATATTCTTATGCTCGTATTTGAACCACTCGTCGCTCATGTAGCCTATCTGACCGTTAACCCTGATAAGTGCGATAACGTCATGACTGCCGTCGGGCGGATATTTTTCGGTTATCCACAGCTGGATATTCCTGATATCGCCGTTGAAACCTGCGATATGATCCTTGCCCTCGGTATCAAGTTCGTAGAATATATTCCTTTCACTGTCGGTCTGGCAGGCGTAGTCGGGATAATACTGTTTCTTTGAGATCTCCCCGACCATCTCGTTTATCGACTCACATACGGCGAAAAACTGTGAAGCTTCGGTGAGAGTAAGTCTGTGGGATGATTCGGGTATCTTTCCGCTCATCACCATTTCGGCCCTCGGACACACAGCGCCGTTGAACTCTCTGAGGAGTTCAAGCTGAGTTTCGGTGGTTATCATCTTTGTATCGAAACCGAATCTGAACTTTCCGATATTTGAAAAACCGTATGTATCATTTCTCAGCGAAGGCCATATCAGTTCCTGATCGATGGTGATGATACCCATATTATAGAGTGTTCCTTTGAGAACACTGCTATTATCGGATACGGCAGGCGAACCCATTATGTCAAATTCTCTCCTGCCGTCCGTTCGGGTTATGGTCCGTTCGGACTCATTTATCACGAACTTGTCTGTTCCGTCGTCGTTCAGCCAGTATTCCGACACGCTGCCTGTGTTATCCACAAAGTCGGGAACCTTGAAGATTCCTTTGATATTTTCCGATATCTCGTCAAAAGACATACTCTTTACTGCTTGCTGAGCGATATGATCGATGTCGTCGTTATCGGGTCTGCCCGTATCGGAGGGCAATTCTCCTATGGCGATCTTTTCCTCCCTGACGAAACTTCCCGAAGCCGCCTCGCCCTTAGCGATCACAGCTTCAAGCTGACTGTTGATAGTATTCTCAGGCGGCGGACTATTCTGCGTATTGACGCTTTCCGTCCTTGCAGTAGTTGCCGCTGCAGAAACGTGACTGCTGTTCTGTACTGCCGAACCCGAAGAAGCCGTGGCAGTGTTGCTTACCATTGTAGTGACCGCCTTGCTGATTGAAGAAGTTACCGCATATGATACCGCAGTTTCGCTCACAACAGCAGTTGTTTCCGTAGTATCGGCAGTAGTAAGTGAAGTGCTGACAACGGCCTCGGTAAAGAACACGGGCTGTTCCTGATCGGGCTTTATATCGGGAGCTTTCATATGTGAAAGGCCGTACACGAATACGCCTATCACCGCAGCACATACCGCTGTTACGCCTGCGATCATGAATATATTTCCCCGTCTTGCAGGTTCCGCATTATAAGTCTCCGAGAACTCCGCAGTATCGTCATTGTTCCTGTGAAGCCTTTCTACGCACCTTTCGTACATCCGTCGGCTTGTCTTTTCGTCAACGGCCCTGTATTGCGAAGCTATAATATCAACAGTACGGCTGTCGGCGCTGTGGAGAACGTCATGCAAATCTATTTTATTTTTCATAGATATCCTCCTTTACAAAGTGATATTGATATCAGCAAGCAGTTGTTTCAGTCTTTTTACCGCTCGGCTGCACCGACTTCTTACTGTGATAGGGTTCATTTTCAACATTCTTGCGATAGCTGTTGAATTCCTGTCGAAAAAGTATTTCTGGATAAGTATTTCCGAATCGGGACTGCCCATTCCCTGTATCTTTTCAAGGATCTGCCTTGCAATTTCCGAGTTCCCGACAGTTTCCTCAATATTTTCATCCGAGGCAAGTTCGTTGACATTTCCGCTGTACAGAGGGACATTCCGCACAGCTGTACGTCCGAGACTTCTGCTCATATCAATGGCACGGTGCTTTGCGGCAGTACCGATGTACGCTTTGAGCGAACCGCCGTGTTCATGGTCATAATTCATCATAACATCGCTCAGAACATCGACCACACAGTCTTCGATATCACGGCTGTCAGCCACTTTCCTGAGCATATTGTAAACTATGGTATAAACATAATTATGATATTCGTCGAACATCATTCTGAACCCTTCATCAGGATCAGAGACCATTTTCACGACGATCTCACTGTCTGTCATTGAACTTTCCCCCTCTGCGAAAAAATAAGCATTATTCTTTCATTATACACATACGTTCAATGTATGTCAACTGTTGCGATTTCACGAAAAAATTTTTCTCCGGACGTTTCCGTCCATACCGCTTGTTTCATCAGCTTGTACCAAAAGCTGATTTTTTATGTCATTTTTCGTCATAATATTATTGCTGCCAGAGTTTTCCCTGATTAATTTTCTTTCCGACAAGGTTCAATTTTGGGAGCAATATAGAGACAAAAACAATAAATCGCAAAGACAGGAGGTCGGGAACTGATAATGTTCCGCAGAACAGCTGTTATCGCCGATGCGGACAAAGCTTCGGCAAGGAACATAAAGCGCACGCTCAGCCGCCGTGGCTACAAAGTCATACTGACGGATACCGCCCGATATCAGAGAGTACATCGGCTGAAAAGAAACATTGACCTGCTCATCCTTTTCGGCTATGCATACGGAAGTGATATCTCCCGCAATGTTGCTGAGAATGGCCTGATAATCGTCACAGACCGCCTTGACGACGCAGTGCGCAAACTAAAAGCGGCAGCGGTTCTTTCCTCCTACGGAAGCGAACAGCTGCTGCGTGAACGCTGTATAAACAGTGACATTGATGTCCGGTTTATCCGTATCGGCAGCGGCTGGTGCAGTGACCCTGTGGAAAGCGGTATCCACCACTTTGCTGAGGAAGATATATCGTCCCAGATAGCCGATACTGCCGCCCTTCATTTCGCAGGCGGCAGTATCAATGCAAAAAAAAGACAGCCGAAGCTGTCAGAGATAAATGGCAGATTATAAAAAACAATTAAAGGCAGGTATAATATTGCTCCCTCAATTAAACTTTGCCAAAAAGATGAAGTCAGAAAGGAAATTTATCAAGGAAGGAAAACGCAGGAACGCTCTCGCATTTCAAGTTTTTCTGACGCAGAGAAATTTGCTTTATGGCGAAAATTTGTCGGCAAGGTTTAGTTGAGGGAGCAATGAAGATCAGAGGATGATACCCTTACATCTGAGGTATTCCTCGTAACCCTTTTCGGTAAAGTCCATGATTCGGTGATCCTTGTAGGTACCCGAATAGTTTGTCCTTATCATTTCTCTTGCTTCCAGCATATGGAAAACAGTGAGAATGCCTTCTTTAGGACATCTTTCATTGGCAAGAGCTTCTATCATTTTATTGAGCCATACGCCTTTGCCTTCCTCGGAAAATTCAAGGGCAGTAATATCTTTAGGGTTAACGGGATTTTCGATGAAACGAATATTGAAGAAGATATAGTCCAGAACGTTCCAGTAAATTTCTTTGTTAATGATCATATAATAACGCCTCCTTAGTGGTGTTATTTGAATTATAACATATTCACAGTAAAAAATCAATAGAATTTCAGAAATTTTTTATATTTTATTTGTCTGAATTGTCATTCTCGGGAAGTCGGTCAATAATGCGCAGCAGAAGCCGCTGTATCGAAAGAGCGTCCCTGACGGTTATTCCGTCGCCTCTTGCTGAAACATCGCCGTTATTCCGTCCCTGTTCGGTGATGCGGCTTTTCTCCGAGCCGTTGATACCGAATCTTCCCGGATTTGAGATGGACTGCATTATCAGCACCGCATCGGCAACATCCACATCTCCGCTGCAATTAGCGTCACCGTAAAGCACTGACGTATCAGCTGCGAAGACCTCCTTTACATCGGCGATCACAGCAGTTTTCTCCGAGCCGTCGGAAGTTCTCACCCTGACGGAATAAACTCCACTGCTGTTGGCATCCGCCTTGTCAATGGTGAATTCCGAAGCTGTCGCTCCCGTGATCTCTTTGCCGTCCTTCAGCCACTGATGATCCGCACCCTCTGCGGGAGTCTTAACGCTCATTGTAAAGCTGTCACCCTCGGCAAGTCGTATATCCTTATCGACAGTATAGACGGTAAGGTCATTTTTCAGCGTATATTCGGGAGAAGTGATGTCTCCTAGCGTCTTCCAGTCGCTTCCGCTGTCCTGCAGGAATACACGTATCCCCGAAAGCTTCGTTCCCGGCCATACGGGGAATATCCCGTAAGGAAGGCGGAATTCCACCATGTCGCCGTTCCACTTGCACTCGCATCCGCTTCTGTCGTCGTGGTTGAAGTAGACGAATCCGTTTGAAGCGTAGTACAGCCAGTAATTCTCGCCGCTGTCGGGGTCTTTCAGCGAAATATTGTACACAGGAGCCGCCGCACCCTCGGGCATTCTGCTCATCACATAGAGGTAACTTTCGTCCGCCTTAGCATAAATCGCACATCCGATGTCGTCCTTTTTCAGAAGCATATCCTCGGTCCATTCGCCGTTGTAGGACATTTCGCCGTCAATGACAGTTCCCACCGCAGAAGTAAGATATTCGGCACTTCCGCTGTCCTTGTCACCATTTACGTACATCCTGTTATCGGTGCCGTGAGAAGGGGACTCCTTAACGCTGACAGTGCCGAGAAGATTGGCACCGAGAGCGGAGTTCCATGTTCCCTCATTGGCGAAATGAATTGACCTGAGCGGCATTTCCTTTATCTCGTCGCCGTAGTTTCCCATTGTCTCTTTCAGATAGATATTCCAGTCGCCTGTGCGGATACTGTCAGGCAGTTTCACCGATATTTCGCTGTCTGTGACAGTTCCCGAACGCCAGCTGTGGCAGTCGAGATCAACGGGGGCTTTGATGTAAGTTCCGTCCTTTTCGAGGATAACGCTTCCCTGAGTGTGAGGGATGGGATTGGCAAATCCCGTATTCTCCACGCTGAACCGCACTTTTACAGTATCGCCCTGATAAACGTTGGCGGTAAGTTCCGATTTTCTCAGCACGAACCTGTAGCCCAGATGGTCACGGATGAATCTGAACACGCTTTCGCCGTAGTAAGCGGAATTGTCCACGCCGTCCACATCGCAGTACTTACCGAATGTATAGTCCTTGTACAGCCCGAAGATATTGCCGTTAATGTAGCTGAGATGGGTCTTGTACATTTCGGGGATGGCATTTTCGGGAAGGTAGGTCTCAAACTTCTTGGCATACTCTATATCTCCCGAAAATTCGCCTCCGAAGTAGGTCTCCTCAGCCACGGACGAAAGCCAGTCCGTTTCCTTTTCACGGTCGGAGTACGTGCCAAGGTCGGAGTCACTGCCCATGTAGCCGTCGTCGTACATTCCCACACGCTTCGACTTTGCACGTTCACCTGCGGCTTCTATGGCCTTTTCATCGGTAAGCTCACTGCGCTTCAGTCCGGCCCACTGAGCAAAGGTATCGGGAGTTCTCACAGTTACGGGGATAGTGTCGGGGACCGCATCAAGCAGCGTATCCAGCAGTCTGGCCTTGTACTCCACGGAGGTGTACTTGCCGCCGTGCTGTTCGCCCCATTTTCCAACGAAGCCCGATTCCACAAGAGCGATGATGTCCTTGTAATCTTCGAGGATGCCGCTTTCCTTTATCTGTGAGATATGCCCAAGCACTCTGTCAAACTCAGCAGGTTCGGGGTCAGCTTTACCGCCTGCATCGTAGCGGAAGCGCAGTCCCACCATACAGCCGTTCTTGCGGCAGTTGTCAAGGGTAAGCCGCCACGCATCGAAGAAGCTTTCATCAAAGTCATAGTCCCTGCCCTCGGTGTAGGTGCCGTCCTCAGCTGTAGTACCGTTAGCACCGCTTGAGAATCCGCCTATATCGATAAAGAAAAGCGCAAGGCTTCCCGTGGGACTGTACACATTTGTCTTTTCGGGAGTGCAGTTCGCCCACACAGTCGTGGTATAGCCTGCACCGGGATTGCTTATAGTTTCCACGGTTTCCTTGTAGCTGAGACCGCTGTCTGTGAGGGATCCCTCCGCCTTTGCCACGGGACAAACGGGTACCATCAGCATTGACAGCGCCGCCGCCACAGCGTTTTTCATACGGGTAAATTTCATGTTCAGCCTCCTCTCAGGGCTTTATCTTTTCCAGTACGTCCGAATATTTCTCGTAATTCAGCTTCACACCGTCGTCGGTGTCGATACCGTTTTCAAGTGCGTGAGCGGACAGCTTATTGCCGAAATCTTCCAGTTCGCCCAGCTGTTCGGCAATTCTTTTAAGCCTGCGCTTGATACGTGGTCTTTCTGTGGACGGCACTTCCATGACCAGTTCACGCAGTTCAGCCGCCTCGCTGTTAAGGCTGTCGGTGTACATTTTCAGGTATCGGTCACGGAGGATTTCAAGGTCCCGGGGAGTAAAGCGGTGCATATAGACCAGCGCTCTCAGGTGACATTTCCGCCCCGAGTCGAACATCCAGTAAATGGGGCGCTTGTGGTAGATACGGCAGTGATCGTGGAAGAAGCCGTTCATCAGGTACTTTTCGATGACCTCTTCGGGACTGCCCTCACCGCCGAGAGCATCCGCAATAAACCGCAGATTTTCGGCAAGAGTTTCGGTGCCGTAGACTTTTTCCACAAAGTCAGCGATGAGAGATGTCAGGTCGCCGCCGTAAAGCTGTCTTCCGATGGGAACAACATTGTCACTTACGGGAACAATAGTGGCGTACTTTTCCGCATCCCAATCGCCGCCTGCGTAGCATAGTCCTTCACAGTCAAGGGAATAGCGGCCGAAAATACAGCCCACTGCATAGCTGATGAGACTTTTTATCTCACGCTGCACATCTGCTCTGCGGATAGTAACATCCTTGTCGGCAACATAAGGATCCAGCTCATCACCGAGACCGTATTTCCCGATGAAATAGCGGTTTATCTCCTCCTCTGCCTCTTTCAGCCTGTTGAAGCGTTCCTCGCATTCTATCTCCCATTCTCTGTATTTGTCACTGATAAGCCTTGCCATAAATCCTCCCTTTAAGGCAACACCGCACAAAGCCCGCCTGTCGGCGCATTTTCAGCACAAGCTTTGTGCGGTGTTGCCTTAATTGTTTATTGTATATATTTTACCATTTCTTGCAGTCGGTGTCAATAAAACCTCAGTTTTCATTTGTGAAAAATATTGGTCAAATATTGTTGATTGTAACTAAAAATTGTGAATATTCATTTTTTTACTTGACATTTTGCACATAGTACAGTATAATATAATCATAGCAGAAATACAGCACCGATCAACGAAAAACGGCGCTTCTGCTGTTAAATCAAGGTGTTCATTATTTTCTATAAAAAAATTCCGTACCGCAGTTGTTACAGATGCGGTACGGTTTTTTCCGATTATTACATGGAGGGGTCGTATGCTTCCAAAAAAGAACATAGGCGCAATCACCGTAATGTCCGCTTTTCTCGGACTTGCGGCTTCAAGGCTGTGCACCGCACTGCTGTACAGTTCGGGCAGGAAACCCGATGCGGATATCGCAGGCATCACCGAAATTCTCGGAGTTGTCGGCATTGCGGAGATGCTTCTCATCATCGCCCTTGCAGTGGGATTCGGACTGATATTCATGTACAGCGAGGACAATTACAGCACCTCTCTCCTCGGCACATCGACACTGCTTGCGGTACTTTGCGTGTCGTCGAAGATACCTGTTGTCACCTCGGCACAACCCGTTATCAGTGCAGTCGGCGTAGCGATGAATCTGTGTCTGCTTGCCATTTTCGGTATCTACGCTCTGTATTACTATAAGAGGGACATGAAAACCATGGCCGCTGTTACGGCGGCGGCAGGAGTATGGGTGTCGGTATTGTCCGTACTCATCCGTCCCATCGCAACAGATTCCGCATCACAAAGCCGTATTTTCGGTGTGTTTGCACTCATTTCCCTTATCTCGGCAATATGCTACGGGATAGCGTTCTACTCACAGAGACAGTCATTTGAATAAAATTTGCCCGTACAAAAAGTGCGGGCATTTTTATGATTTTTAACAGAATGTTATTGAATTTCAGCGAACTATATGGTATAATATAATAAACTTATGACCGTACATTTTTATTTTATTTCTTCAGTTTTGCTGACATAACAGGATAAATCTTGGTTGTCCGAAGGGGGATGACAATTTGAAACCACGAAGAAAGATCGCTTTGCTTACATCCTGTCCCGAAACAGGACACGGACGCAGGATCATGGAAGGCATCAGATCCCAATGCAAAAAATACAATTATGACCTTGCCGTTTTCTGCGCTCTCAGTGCTCTTAATACAGCTATGGAAGACTATACACTCGGCGAGAAGAATATCTTCAATCTTCCGAATTTCGACCTGCTTGACGGTGTTATAGTCGATACTGCGCCTTTGCTCGACGGCCACGGTACCGATCATCTTGATGTTATCTGCGATATGCTTAAAGCAAAATGCACTAAACCGGTGGTAGCGCTGGATATGCCTATCCACGATATACCGCTTATCAAAAACGAAAACGAGGAAGTTCTCAGGGACATCGTCCGCCATGTTGTCAACGTCCACGGCAAGCGGAAAGTATGCGTTATTTCGGGCGGAAAGGACAACTTCGCAGGCAGATTCAGAATGGATATCTATGTGGACGAACTTGAAAGGCTGGGCATCGAAGTTCCCGATGAATACAGGATATACAGTGATTTCTGGTACACAGGCGGAAGCCGGATCGGTCAGGAAATGGCTGACGGAAAGATACCGCTCCCCGAAGCCGTTGTCTGCGGCAATGACTACCTTGCCATAGGCCTTATCTACCGCCTTACCAAAAACGGAATAAAAGTCCCCGACGACGTTATAGTCATGGGCTATGAAGCCTCCGAGGAAGGCGCAGGCTACGATATAAGCGTTTCCTCATACGAAGTGAAGGATGCTCTGTCTGCGGCGAACTGCGTTGACTTTCTCAGACAAAGGATAGATCCCGATCTTGAGATCGACCCGTATACGACCTCACCGCACCTTTGTCCCGGCATGAGCTGCGGTTGTCAGCCCGATTATTCACGCTCTGTTAAGGCACTGCATGACCACCTTTACTTCACCTGCCCAAACTATGCGGATGACGACCTGAAAAACAACGTTGATATCGGCCTGCTTATGGAAAGCTATATCTCCGAGGAATTTACTGCTTCCGAGACTATTGCCGACTGTATCCGCAACATCAATCTTAAAACCTATCTCATTTTCCCGTTCCTGAATTTCTACCTCTGCCTTAAAGAGGACTGGATGGATGTGCGCAGCGACATAACGGTGGGCTATCCCGAAAAGATGAAAATGGTGGCAGTGAATACCACTGTCCATGAACTTTATTTCCACGATGAGGAACACAGCATCGTCTTTGACACAGGCCTTATGATACCTCGGCTCCATGATAACAACGACGAAGAACCGTCGGTGTATTATTTCGCTCCTGTCCATTTCAGCCGCAACACTCTCGGTTATGCGGTATTGCAGCGCAGTCTTGACGACGATCACATCCCCAATCTGGTGTTCCGCAACTGGGTGAGATTCGTCAACAATGCCCTTGAAATGGCAAGAGCCAAACAGCGTCTGCTCACTATGTCGGTGCGTGACGAGATGACGGGCGCTTTCAACAGACGAGGTATGTACATAGAAGTGGAGAAAATGCTGGATGAGTGCTCCGAAAATGATATGATATTCGTTTGCGTCATCGACATGGACAGACTCAAATTCATCAATGACAACTACGGCCATCACGAGGGCGATTTCGGAATAAAGACTGTCAGCAGCGCCGGACTTGATGTCACGGGAAATGACGAGATATTCGTCCGTGCAGGCGGCGACGAGTTCTACATAATCGGCGTGGGAAAATATGATACCGATTCGGGAAAAGAAAGGATCAAAGAGTTCAATATAGCAATACAGCGGCTCACCGACAAAGCAGGAAAGCCTTACCCCATTACCGCAAGCGTGGGTGCGGCTATGCGAAAGGCTGAAAAAAATGTCAATCTTGAGGACCTTATCAGCCGTGCCGATGAGGAAATGTATCAGCATAAAGCCGCTAAAAAATGTCAGAGAGTATCATAAGGAGGTACACCGCTACGGGTATAATCAATGTAACAAACGATGTAAAACCGCTCCTCGATATCTTCACGGTGCTGAAAGAGCCTGAGCTGCTGCACTACTATGAGCCTGCCCCCGGCTTGTTCATAGCCGAGAGCCCGAAAGTCATAGAACGTGCACTGGACGGCGGATATGAGCCGCTCGCTCTGCTGATGTGCAGAAAGGATATCGAAGGCGAAGCAAAGGGCATAGTTTCACGCTGCGGCGATATCCCTTTGTATACAGGCGAAGACGAGGAAATAACTGCTGTAACAGGATTCAGACTTGTTCGTGGCGCTCTCTGTGCTATGCGGCGCAGGGAGCTTCCCTCTGCCGTGGAGATATGCAAAGGCAAAAAGCGCATTGCCGTTCTGGAAAATGTGGTGAATCCCACTAACATGGGCGCAATTTTCAGAAGTGCCGCCGCTCTCGGTATGGAAGCTGTAATACTCACTTCCGACTGCACCGACCCGCTCTACAGGCGCTCGTCAAGAGTCAGCATGGGCACGGTGTTTCAGGTGCCGTGGACTATAATGAAGTGCAGGAATGAGGAATATCCCGATATTCTGCATGGTCTCGGATACAAAATGGCGGCTATGGCGCTGAAGGACAACTCTGTGGACATAGATGATGACAGACTTAATTCAGAAGAAAAACTGGCTGTAATTATGGGAACAGAAGGTGAAGGTCTGTCTGACCACACCATAGATGCCTGCGACTATACAGTGAAGATACCAATGTATAACGGTGTGGACTCGCTTAACGTTGCGGCGGCAAGCGCTGTTGCATTCTGGCAGCTGGGCAAAAAAAGAAAATGAGGAAATTCAAATGAAAAAGATCAGATGGGGCATTATCGGCACAGGTAAGATAGCCCATACTTTCGCTGAGGCACTGGCAGGCACAGAGGATGCCGAACTTCTTGCAGTCGCTTCGAGGACACAGGAAAAAGCTCAGGCATTTGCCGATAAATTCGGATTTGCAAAGGCTTACGGCAGTTACAGGGAACTTGCCGAAGACAAAGACGTGGATGTGGTCTACATCGCTACTCCCATGGCTTCACACTACGGCGACGCTAAACTTTGTATCAGCGGCGGCAGAAACGTGCTGTGCGAGAAATCGCTGGCTCTCAATACCGCACAGACCGAGGAGATTCTGGCATACGCAAAGGAAAAAGGCGTGTTCTTCATGGAGGCAATGTGGATGAAATGCCGTCCCGTTTTCCTTAAAGTCACAGAATGGATCAACAGCGGAAAGATCGGTGAGCCACGCTGTATCAAGGCGGATTTCAGCAACTACATCCCCTACGATGAAAACGACAGGCTTTACCGTCCCGACTGCGGAGGCGGCGCTCTCCTTGACCTGGGAGTTTATCCGCTGACCTTTGCTGATGCGATATTCGGCACTCCCGATGAGATCATCACCACCGCACAGATAAGTGCCGACGGTGTGGACGTGAACAACTCCATTATCATGAAGTACAGCGACGGACGCTATGTTTCCGCCGACAACGGCTTCCAGCTCCAGCTGAGCAATAACGCACTGGTTTCGGGAACCGAGGGATTCATCACTATGGGGAACTGGTTCCACTGCACCAGCGAAGCCACACTTTTCAACAGCCGCCACGAAGAAGTTGAAAAGTTCGTCTGCGAGCCCGAAATAAATGGCTATGAATACGAGATACGTGAAGTTCACCGCTGTCTCCGTCAGGGACTGAAAGAAAGTCCCATGGTGCCTCATGCCGACACAGTAAGAGTAATGAAGCTGATGGACGAATGCCGCAGACAGTGGGGAATGAAATTCCCCGAGGAATAAAAACGCACCATAACTGTGGTACTCATATAGCAGTTTATGCGTATTATTGAGGTAGACATTCTGAAGAAGCATCTTCTCGAATCTGTTTCCCA
>CADBAC010000012.1 GCA_902792495.1 Ruminococcus flavefaciens
AGAACCTTTCCTCAGAAAGGTTTTCCCCGATAAGTTCGTATAATAGTTCCAGCAAAAGCAATGCCGAGAAATACTCAGGCTTTATTCGATACCTGCCTGCTGTTTAGCAGCTGTGAGGGTATTTTTCATGAGCATAGCGATGGTCATAGGTCCTACGCCGCCCGGAACAGGAGTGATGAATGAAGCCTTCTTCTCGGCTGATTCAAACTCTACATCGCCGCAAAGCTTGCCGTTTTCGAGACGGTTCATGCCGACATCGATAACAACTGCGCCTTCCTTTATCATGTCGCCTGTAACGAAATTAGCACGTCCGATAGCAACTACGAGGATATCTGCGCCGAGGCATATTTCCTTGAGATTCTTTGTCTTGGAGTGGCAGATGGTAACTGTGCCGTTCTTCTGGAGAAGAAGCATTGCCTGGGGCTTGCCTACGATGTTGCTTCTGCCGATAACTACGCACTGCTTGCCTGTTATGTCAGTGCCTGTGCTTTCGATAAGGCGCATAACGCCTGCGGGAGTGCATGGAAGGAATGAATACTCGCCTATCATTATCTTGCCCACGTTGATAGGATGGAATGCGTCAACGTCCTTATCGGGTGAGATAGCGTTGATAACTGCCTTCTCGTCGATATGCTTGGGAAGCGGAAGCTGTACAAGGATTCCGTTTACTCTGTCGTCACGGTTAAGTACATTCACAAGGTCAAGAAGCTGTTCCTGAGTTGTGTTCTCGTCGAGAGCGTACTCATATGACTGGAATCCTACAGCCTCGCAAGCCTTCTTCTTGTTGTTTACGTAAACTCTTGAAGCAGGGTCGTTGCCCACGATTACTACTGCGAGACCTACCTTGAGTCCCTTTTCGTCCCTGAGTTTAGCTGTCTCGTCAGCTACCTCCTGCTTTACTGCTGCGGAAACTGCTTTTCCGTCGATTATCTGTGCCATTATTATTTCCTCCTTGGATTTTTGTTTGATTCTGAAATTTATTCGTTGTCAGCGTTTTCGCTGTCATCTTCTGTTGTTTCATCCTGATCGTCGTTGTCATCACCGAGGATACTCTCAGCTTTATCGTCATCGGCCTTTTCATCCTCAGCGGTCATTCCCATTCGCTTTCTCAGGCCCTCTTCAATAAGCTGACGGGATTCCTCTGTGCTTGAATACAGCACGAATCTCTCGGGGTCACGCTTTCTTCTGAAGAAGAACACAAGCTGGAGTATGATCGATACTACTACAAGTATTGCCGAAAGCATCTGTGAGAATTTCAGGCTGCCTGCCATAAGGCTGTCTGTGCGGAGTCCCTCGATAACGAAGCGGCCTGCGCCGTACCATGCCATGTACATCAGGAAGATCTGTCCGTCGTACTTTCTTCTCTTTGACCATGTGGAAAGCACAAGGAATCCCAGCAGACACCATATGGATTCATACAAGAAGCAGGGATGAACCGTCTGATCCCACATCATAGCGGCATTTCCGTTGATGTTCATTTCGCCGCCGATAGCAGTCTGGTCGATTATGGTCTGCTGTATGCGTCCGCCTGTGATGCCGAGGAATGACGAGGTATTCGAGCCGAAGCATTCCTGATTCACGAAATTGCCCCAGCGTCCGATGCCCTGACCGATGAGGAATCCGATGGATACGATGTCCAGCATGGGAAGCACCTTTACTTTGCGTATTTTGCAGATGATGAGTCCCACCAGTATGGCGCCGATGAGACCGCCGTAAATGGCAAGTCCGCCGTTCCGGGTATTGAATATGGCCTTGATGTCGCCTTTGTATTCATCCCAGCGGAGAAGCACGTAATAGGTCCTCGCACCGATGATACCGCCGATAACTCCGCCGATTATTGCGTCAATGGCTCTGTCTGCGTCAAGTCCGAAACGTTTCATTCTCGGAAGTACATAGATAAGGGCGAGTATCAGTCCCAGTACGATTATGATGCCGTACCACTGTATATTGAAGCTTCCTATGGTGAAAGCGGTAGGGTCGATGTGGAATGTCCAGCCCAGTTTCGGGAACTGTATCTCTGTCAGGTCGTTTATCCGTTCTACATTCATGCTTATTCAGCCATCCTTTCTATAACAGACAGAACCAGCTTGTCATCGCTGAGTTCACTGCTCATGAAATCCAGTACATCCTGTGGTGTCAGTTCTGCAAGTCTGTCTATGGTATCAAAGGGCGAAAGGCCGTCCATGTGTGCGCCCGACATAACAGTTGCCACCATTTCCACGTTGTTCAGTTCCCTGACAAGGCCTGCGTACATTCCCTTCTGGAAACGTCGGAAGTCCTTTTCGGGGATGCCTTCGCTTATGAAACGCTTCACTTCACGGATGACGTTTTCTCTGATACTATCGGAGTCTTCGGATTCTCCGCTGATTATCAGCGAGAAGAAGCCGTCACCGCTGAACACTTCATAGGCAAATGTGGAATTTATAATTCCTTCCATAAGCATTTTCTGATACATCTCCGAGGAAACATCTGTAAGAAATTCACCTGCCATAGCGGCGGCAATGTTCTTTTTCAGCCTGTCCATTCCCGAAGCAGGTCTGCATTTCCAGCCAAGGTTGAATATGGAAGCTCCCACATTCTCCTTTTCACGTATCTCCCTTTTCACGATGTTATCGGGCTCTTCGGGGAATACCATTTCGAGCCCCTTGTCCTCGCAGGGACGGAGGTACTCATCGCAGATAGCAAGCACTTCGTCGGCTTTGACGTTTCCTGCAATGGAAAGCACCATATTATTGAGATTGTAGAATGAATCGTAGCATTTGTACAGAAGTTCCGGAGTTATCTGTGCTATGCTTTCCTGAGTGCCTGCAATGTCTATCCTGACGGGATGAGCGTGGTACATACAGCCCAGCATATTGAACATCACACGCCATTCGGGACTATCGTTGGTCATCTGTATCTCCTGACCGATGATGCCAAGTTCCTTATCCACGCTTTCCTGAGTGAAAAATGGCTTCTGCACGAAATCCAGAAGTATTTTCAGATTCTCCTGATAGTTCTTTGAACAGCTGAAAGTATAGCAGGTCTTATCGAAGGAAGTATAGGCATTGCCGCTTGCTCCCGTTTTTGCGTAAAGTTCAAAGACCTCGCAGTCCTCATTTTCAAAGAGCTTGTGTTCGAGAAAATGGGCGATGCCCTCGGGGACAACGGTGTATTCCTTATCGTCCCTGTTTCTGAACATGGTATTGACCGAGCCGTACTTAGTGCCGAAAATGGCTTCGATACTGCTGAATCCGTTCATTTCGGCGATGTAGATGTCAAGGCCGCTCTTATGCTTTACATGGATACAGCTGTCGCCTGTATGTGAACTTGAAAGGATCTCTTTCATCATTTCGCCTCCTTATCCAGCATGAGATAAACCGAATCCAGCTTCAGTGACTTTGCCGCTTCGGTAAGACGTTCACGGGTAACACTGCTGTAACGGCTGAATATCTCCTGCGGTGTCAGCACTTCTCCGTCGCAGAGGCGCTCGAAGTACCATCCCGAATAGGACGACATGGTATCGCCTATCTGACAGAGTGCATTGTCGGTATACAGCAGAGCGCTGTTTATCTCCTCATCGGTTATCTCTCCTCTGCAAGCCTCGTCAAGCTGAGCAAGTATCTCCGCCTTCGCCTTTTCGATGTTGCTGCGCTCCACACCGCTGTCGATGATGAGAGTGCCCTTTGTCATCGAAACGCTGCATGAGCAGTAGTAGCAGAGGCTCAGCTTCTCACGTACATTCCTGAAAAGCTTGGATGTAGCGGTCTCGCCTAAGATTATGCTGAGGAGTTTCATTGCGTAGATATCCTCGGAAGGAGTTTTCAGCGTCAGCACCATTTTGCACTGTCTTACATCGAATTCCTCGCTGACAGTTTCGGGTTCGGTTTTAAGGGGACTCCTGCTGATGAACTGCACAGGCAGCGGATGGCGCTCCACGGCCGCAAAGCCCTTTCTCAGCATCTCCTCTATTTTCGGATCGGGATCGGCAGAAACATAAGACGCTTCTATCACGGCAGTCTCAAGGATATGCCTGTAAGCGGCATAAGCACTTGCAGCGGTGGAAGCCTCGGCAGTTTCTCTTGTACCGTAGCTGTAATTGGCTGCGGGCTCGTCCCTGAAAGCCACAGCAGCGGCTCTTGCAAAGGCATATGAGCGCTTGCTGTTCAGTTCGGCTTCTATGCGGTCGAAAAGTTCCTTCTGCTCGATGTTGAAAAGTTCATCGTCAAAAGCTCCGTCAGCGGCATTGGGACTGAACAGACAGTCGCTGAATATCTTCAGCATACCGCCCTGAATGTCCTCGCCGTAAATGGCATATCTGTTGGAGAGCCACGAGGATGTGATACCCAGTATCTGGAGATCTCCCCTTTTGCGTGTGAACGAGGAAATGGAAGAACCGTAAAGTTCGGACAGCACCTCACTCAGTTCGGCAATGGTCTTATGCTGTGAATTGGCATCAGAAAGAATGCTGAAACCAATAGCGTTGTCAGACGTGCTCTTTTTATCGAGAGGGATGATGAATCTCACTGTCAGCAGCGATGATTTGAATTTCTCGTCGATAATAGTGGTCAGGCCTATCTTATCGCCTATTTCTATACGATCATATTTCATATGACAGCTCCTGTTAAAGCTCCTGTAGCGGAGCAGAATAATACAGTTAATTATACCACATTCTATAATAAAATGCAACACAAAAAACTCTCCCGTCGGTTAGCACAACGGGAGAGTGGTATTTACTGCTCTGACACTAATGAGTCACTATTAGTTTTCAGTTAATTTTTATCAAACGCAGCCCTGAGCCTTCATAGCCTCAGCAACCTTGAGGAAGCCTGCGATGTTAGCGCCTGCCATGTAGTTGCCAGCCATGCCGTACTCCTTAGCAGCATCGTCGCAAGCCTTGAAGATAGACTTCATGATGCCGTGGAGCTTCTCGTCAACTTCTTCAAATGTCCAGCTGAGTCTCTCGCTGTTCTGTGACATTTCAAGACCTGATGTAGCAACACCGCCTGCATTTGCAGCCTTAGCAGGACCATAGAGGAGACCGTTTGAAAGGTATGTCTCGATAGCCTCAGGAGTTGAAGGCATATTTGCGCCCTCAGCGATAGCGAAACCGCCGTTAGCAACGATAGCCTTAGCACCTTCGCCGTCGATCTCGTTCTGTGTAGCGCAAGGAAGAGCGATATCGAGCTTGATGCCGCCTGCATTGCACTTCAGTGTCCAAACGCTGCCCTCGTGGTACTCAGCGTTCTTGTGAGATGTTCTTGAAGCGTACTCCTTGATACGGCCACGCTCAACCTCCTTGATCTGCTTAACGAGATCAAGCTCGATTCCGTCGGGATCGTAGATGTAGCCGTTTGAATCTGAAACAGTAACGACCTTAGCACCGTACTGTGTAGCCTTTTCTGTAGCGTAGATAGCAACGTTGCCTGAACCTGAGATAACAACTGTCTTGCCCTCGAAGCTCTTGCCGTTAGCCTGGAGCATTTCGTTTGTGAAGTAGCAGAGACCGTAACCTGTAGCCTCTGTTCTTGCGAGTGAACCGCCGTATGTAAGGCCCTTACCTGTGAGAACGCCAACGAACTCGTTGCGGAGTCTCTTGTACTGGCCGAACATGAAGCCGATCTCTCTTGCGCCTGTTCCGATATCACCTGCAGGAACGTCGCAGTCAGCACCGATGTGCTTGGAAAGCTCTGTCATGAAGCTCTGGCAGAAACGCATGATCTCTCCGTCGCTCTTGCCCTTAGGGTCGAAGTCGGAACCGCCCTTACCGCCGCCCATAGGCAGAGTTGTAAGGCTGTTCTTGAATACCTGCTCGAAGCCGAGGAACTTGATGATACCGAGATATACTGATGGGTGAAGTCTGATACCGCCCTTGTAAGGTCCGATAGCAGAATTGAACTGTACTCTGAATCCTCTGTTTACCTGAACCTTGCCGTTGTCGTCAACCCAAGGTACACGGAAAATGATCTGACGCTCAGGCTCTACGATACGCTCAAAAACGCCTGCGTCGATGAGGTCCTGTCTCTTTTCAGCAACAGGCTGAAGTGTTTCGAGGACTTCTGTAACAGCCTGAATGAACTCAGGCTCGCCCGGATTTCTCTTTTCTACTCTTTCTAATAATTCCTTGAGATACTGATTTTTTAACGCCATTGTTAAAAAACCTCCTTTACAAAATTCTGCAATATTTTGCAGTTCACGATAAATTATAGCACTGCGGAAAAGATTTTGCAAGACTTTGTTGCGCTGAATTTACATTTTTCCCTCGATTTGGTTATTCTGCTCAAACATCAGGGCGACTTTCACTGTAAAATCGGTGATTTTTTCGCAGCAGAAGGTCACCTATTGTTGTGTATATGCCGATGGAACGGCGAGGGCGCCGTTCCCTACATATTGTTTCATTTACTTTTACGGGCGGATGATATCCGCCCCTACATTCACATTAATGGTCGCCCGACAACCTACGCAAGCCGTCGAGCGACCTGAAACTCATCGCTTTGCAAGAAGTTAGGCGCTTGCGCCGAATCGTGACCGTGGTCAAGCTGACGTCAGCTTGGAGCGGGAAATTTAGTATTGACTTTTCTGCTGATATTGTGTAAAATAGTAATGTACGATTTTTTGTATTACAAAGCGTTATTTTCTATAAAAATATACATTATGAGAACAAAAGAATCTTCGACCAAATAATAAAGGGTGATCTAATTGGTATTCAGCAGTCTGGAATTCTTATTCATCTTCCTGCCTGTTTTTCTGATAATTTATGCCGCTGCCCCCTCGAAATACAAAAACCTTATCATACTTCTGGGCAGTGTGGTTTTCTACAGTCTGGGCGTTAAAAAGCCCGTTTATATCGTCCTCTTCCTGCTGACGAATATGCTCAACTTCATAGTCGGTCAGTTCATCGAGGACTCCCCGAAATTCAAGAAACCGTGGCTTGCTTTCGGTGTGGCCTTCAATTTCTGGTGGCTCATCTTCTTCAAATACTGGACATTCGGCACGGAGAACATCAATATCCTGTTCGGGGCGGATCTGCCGCTGAAGGACATAATCCTTCCTATAGGTATAAGCTTCTACACCTTCCAGAACGTCTCCTACATCATCGACGTTTACAGGCGAAAAACTCCTGCGGAACGAAGTCTTATCAACTACGGCGCATACATCAGTATGTTCCCCCAGCTTATCGCAGGCCCTATCGTAACTTACAGCACAGTCGCAAAACAGCTTCAGGAAAGGACCCATAATATCCGCAAAGTCGAGGAAGGTCTAAAGACCTTTACTATCGGTCTCGGCTACAAGGTCCTCATCGCCAATCAGATAGGCGGCCTCTGGAGCGATATTTCCATGATCGGCTATGAGAGTATCTCCTCTCCGCTGGCTTGGATGGGTATTTTCGCTTACTCCTTCCAGCTTTATTTCGATTTCTGCGGCTACTCGCTGATGGCTATAGGTCTTGGCAAACTCATGGGCTTCGACCTCCCACGGAATTTCGACCATCCATACACTTCCCTCACTATGACAGAATTCTGGAGAAGATGGCACATCACTCTGGGTTCGTGGTTCAGGGAATACGTTTACATTCCTCTCGGCGGAAACCGCAAAGGCTCGGGCAGACTGGTGTTCAACAGCTTTGTTGTATGGCTGTTCACAGGCATCTGGCACGGCGCAAGCTGGAACTTCATCATATGGGGACTTGTCCTCTTCGCCATCATCATGAGCGAAAAATTCTGGACAGGCAAGTTCTTCAATGAGCACAAGGCCGCAGGCCACATCTACATGATACTGCTCATTCCGCTGACATGGCTGATTTTCTCCATTACGGATTTCCACGACCTCAGCGTTTACTTCAAGCGCCTGCTTCCGTTCATCCCGCAGAAGACCTACTCCATCCTTGACAAGGATTACCTGAAGTATCTTCTCGAATACAAGACCTACTTCATCGCAGGCATCCTCTTCTCCACAAAGCTCCCTCAGAAGCTGTACGAGAAGTACAAGGATACCGTGGTCTGCTCACTTCTGCTTCTGGCAGTTTTCTGGGCTTCGGTATATTGTATGTACAAGGGACTGAACGACCCGTTCATGTACTTCAGATTCTGATCTCATTGCACGCTCATGCGGCATCATGATTTAAAATAAGGGGTAATACTTTAATGAATAAATACAGACAGTGTATGTATACGGTGATACTCATTCTCACCTGTCTTGTGGCTTCACCTTTCATCTTCAAACAGATATGGGATACCAGCTCTGCCAAGAAGAACAAGGCCGACAAAAAAGAGCCCAAGGTCATAGCGGCTGAAACTACTGTTCCCGAATCGGAACAGCCGACTACCGAGGCTCCGGAAAGCACCGAGGCTGAAGAAAAGCCGACCGAGGAACCTGCTACAAAGGCTGAACCCGAAAAAAGCGATTTCCACTTCGGTACAAGCGATGCTTCCTATTTCGATGATGCTCTCTTCATCGGCGATTCCCGTACAGTCGGCATCAAGGAGTACGGCTATCTCAAAAATGCCGATTACTTCTGCAGCGTTGGTCTTTCCGCTTACAAGATAGCCAATGAATACGTTGACGGCAGCACCATAAGCGATAAGCTCAGCAGCAAGGAATACGGCAAGATATACGTTATGCTGGGCATAAACGAAGTTGCTAACGATACGGAATACACTATTTCCGCTTTCCGTTCACTTCTCGAAACTATCCGTGAATATCAGCCCGATGCCGTTATCTACCTTGAGGGCAACCTCCACGTAACTGCTGCGGCTCAGACCGAGAATATCACAAACGAAGGCATTGACGCTCTCAACTTCAAGCTTTCAGAACTTGCTGACGACAACGAGAACGTTTACTTCATCAATATCAATGAGGTATTCGACGACGAAACAGGTTCACTTACTCCCGAATTCACCAGCGACGGTATCCACGTTCTCGGTAAATATTACGAGACATGGTGCGACTGGTTCTGTGCAAATACAGTTATCTACGGCGATGCTCCCGAGGCTGAGACCACCACCGAGACCGTTACCGACACTACCGAAGCCGAATCTGAGGAGTACGCCGAAGAAGAGCAGTATTACGACAACAGCGGCGATACATACGAAAGCTACGACAACTACAGCGGCGATGGTAGCTACAGTGACGACGGCTCCTATTACGGCGAAAGCGATTCATACAACAACGATCCATACAATAACGAATACTGATATCCGAGAGCTGGGAGGATCACCTTTCAGCTCTCAATTCACAAAATGAGGTAATTATATGGCTGAACTTAAAACAGGATCAAAGGGCAGAACAGTTTACGGCAATGTGTTCACTGTTCTGGAATTTCTCGGCGGCGGCGGTCAGGGAAATGTCTACAAGGTGGAATGCGGCGGCAGGGAAATGGCGCTGAAATGGTACCACAAGTCCACCATCGACAAGATGAAAGACCCCGATCAGTTCTACGAAAACCTTATGGCTAACATCAAAAAAGGAGCTCCTACTCCTGCCTTTCTCTGGCCCGAGGAGCTTACCGAAAAGACTGACGGAAGCTTCGGCTATATCATGGGTCTGCGCCCCTCAAACTTCGAGGAGCTGACCAAATTCCTCATATGGGACAGCAAAAAGCGCCGCATGAAGGCAAGCTTCGCAAGCATCACCGCAAGGTGCAATGCGGCTATAAATATAATCGAGGGCTTCCGTGCCCTACATAACGACGGCTACAGCTATCAGGACCTGAACAATGGCAACTTCTTCATCGATCCGCAGACAGGCGATGTGCTTATCTGTGACAACGACAATGTGTCCGAGCGTGGCGTGAATTTCGGCATCGCAGGCAAGCAGAGATATATGGCTCCCGAAGTCGTTCTGGGAAGTGCCCCCGACAAGCGCTCAGACCGCTTCTCGCTGGCTGTCATCCTCTTCCGTATGCTTTTCATCGAGCATCCTCTGGAGGGAAAATATTCCACTCCGCCCTGCATGACTCCCGAACTTGAGAAGAAATTCTACGGAAGCGACCCTGTTTTCGTCCTTGATCCCGACGACGACAGAAACGCCGCTAATAATCAGCTGAACACCAATACTCTCCGATTCTGGAAGATCTATCCCGAGTATATCCGTGAGCTGTTCATAAAGTCATTCGGCAAAAGTTCCGTACTTCCTCCCTATGACCGCATCATCGAGAAAACATGGCTGGACGCTTTTGTAAGGCTCAGGAGCGAGACTGTTCCCTGCCCTCACTGCGGCAAGGAGACATTCATCACAGCTGGCTATACCGTAAGCTGTATGTACTGCGGCTCTCCCCTTACCTGCAATTCTCAGCTGAAGTTCAGGCGCTTCGACGTGCCGGTATACGGCGGAGTCAAAGTATACGAAGGACAGCTTGGCGACACCGACGGTGATCTTCACAAAGCCGCAGGTGAGATAGTCCGCAATAAAAAGGATCCCACAAAACACGCTCTCCGCAATCTCACCGAGCAGATATGGAGCGTGAAACTGCCCGATAATACGGTGAGAACTGTGGAGCCAAACGGCATAGTGCCGCTGAACAAGGGCTTCGAGATAACTATCGGAAAGAACACGGGTATTGTTGAATGATCGTGGACGGTATTTCATCGGTCAGTAGAAGATAATGCAAATCAGCCGTCCCCCTCATTCACTCCCTGCCAGAGAGGTCTACACCTCTCTGGACTCTGGTATCAGGCGGCTTCGCCGCATTTTTTAGATTTTTTAAGAAGGAGACTTCAAATGAAAAAAGACTATTTCTGCCCTGCCTGCAAATCACTGCTCAATCTCCAGGCAGGCTTTTCACCTAAAAATCCAAAGCATATGTGTACCGAATGCGGCCGCATCGTGGATGTTCAAAGCGGAAAATTTCCCCGTGACGATGAGGTAGAAGAACTCGACCTTGGGGATTTCTCCATAAAGGAAGGCAAATACGATAACAGCGACAACGAAAAGACCGCTCCCATTCCGCCTCTGCCCATCGAGGACAATATCCCCGATGAGGACGTTCCTCCTCCGCCGCCTCCGCAGGAAGAGCCTGCGCCCCCTGCTGACGATGATCCGCAGGCCCCCGATGAGGAGGACGGAAACAGCGCAGAAGCTATAATGGTCGGACTGAACGGCTGGAAAAATGCACACAAAAAGGTGCTGATGATAGCTAAGCTTGCCTTCGCTCTTATCATTCTGATACTCATTGCCGCTTTCCTGCTGGCTCACTTCCTCTCCATTGGCTACGATTCCGAACAGCTCATCGGTCAGGATCAGCGCTCAGTTGCGGAAATGCTGGAAAGACAGGGCTTCTCAAGGGTAAGGACTCTGCCTGTAGAGGAACTCGGTGTAGGCGAAAAAGATCAGGAAAATCTGGTAACGAGGATAGAGATCGGCGACAAAGACTCTTTCACATCCCGAAACCACTTCCTGAAATGGCAGAAGATAAAGGTCTATTACAAGACACTGAAGCGCATCCCTTTGCCTATTTCAAGCAAAGATTACAAGGATATGAACTATCAGGAGCTTGTTTCTCTGCTGGAGGAGTCAGGCTTTGTGAATATCACTGCTGAACCTGTGGATGACCTGATCACAGGCTGGATAAACTCTCCCGATGAGGTCAAGGACGTTTTCGTGGAAAGGACGGAGGATAAATTCTCAAAGGGCGACAAGTACCGTCCCGACACCGAGATAATCGTCTACTACCACACATTCAAAGAAAAGAAATAACACAAAAACGGCATGAGCAACATTGTACTCATGCCGTTATTTTATTCTGTAAAGGACATTTTATATTCTCCCCGTGGTTTTCCTTTTGAAAAGACACAAGAATCCGCCTATAACAATAATTCCTACCGTTACCAATGCTTCTGTTTTCTTGTGATCCATATAAATCTTTATT
>CADBAC010000013.1 GCA_902792495.1 Ruminococcus flavefaciens
GTTTGAAGAGCAGGAGTTTCTGGATTTCAAGAGCGTCCTTGGGGGTGATGCCGTCTCCTGTAGAGAAGAGATCACCGTTAAACTTTCCTTTGTCTGTTAACTGATATTTGCTTGGGTTTGCATATGACTGCATGATGATGACGGAGTCTGATATATCTGTATTGCCGTCAACGTTTGCGTCGCCGTTTCTTTTTTCATCGGCTATCTGTACGACTTCACGGTCATGTTCGGCTTTTTCGGCCTTCTGGTCGTATTCGATCCAGAACTCATAATCAGTGACAAGTTTACCGAGATATCTTCTGAAGTAATAATCGCCGTATTGCATATCTGCATCATCGCCGCTGACACCGTTTCCGTTGAGATCGAAGCATTCGATGAAACGTTTTTCTGCAACGTCGGTTATGAGTTCCGTACCTCTATCCATGAAATTCTTATTCTTGAAGTAGAGATTGTGGAAAACGTGGGAAAGAATATAGTCCTCAGCGTCAACTGTTCCGTTCATATTGATATCGAGGGTATCTTTGATGGAATTTGTTTCGACTTCGGCCATATAGCGATCTTCCTTGAAGGATTCGATGTAGTTTTCATCAAACTCACTGGTCATAAGGATGGACTTTTTCTGCTCATATGTGAAGTCTTTTACCTTTTCGGGGACGAGTAAGCTGTACATACTGCCTTCTCCCTCGGGAAGGACATCATCATAAAGCGAAAGCTGGATCTCGTAATTATCTTTGATGAAATGAGCGATAGATTCCGGGTACTGCACATCATAGCCCATATCATCTGCCACATATGACTCAAGGAGATCTACGTCGATCTGTGTAGAAACTTTGCCGTCCCCGTCAAGGTCGAATGTTTCAGTAAAGTTATTCAGTATCTCGTCGCTGATGATCGACATTCTTATATTATCGTTGTAGCTGATATAGTTAGAAATGATCCTTGCAAAGAGATAGTCATTCAGGTCAACATCCCCGTCAAGATCAACGTCAGGCTTCGGGAGAATTCCGCTGTCCACTTTTTCACGGTATTTGCTGTACAATGAGTATGACTCTTCGTCACTTAAATATATAAGTGTGGTTGTGCGATAATGGCCTGAGTGTTCGGGGTCGAAATCGGGATGTTCGAGGTAGTAATTGATTATGGCTTCAAGATAATTATCTTCGTCCAGACCAAGCACATCGCCGATATACAGCTGATAGAGTGCGATATCGTTTATATCGCCGCAAACCTTGTTCTGATTGAGGTCGAGTTCATTCAGGAATGTCTGTCTGTATTCCTCGGGGAACGGTATCTCTTTCTTGAAGCGGTACTGATCAAAGAACATCAAAGCAAGTCTGAAATCTGCGATATCGTAAAGACCGTCGGAATTAATATCGGGGACTTTGTAACCGGGACTTTCTGCCAGTTCCTTGAACTTCTCGTATTCCTTTGCGATATTGTCGGGAGAACAGTCAACACTGCCGTGTTGCCGAGAAAGCGGGATCAAAAGGATGATCTTCCAGATAGTAAAGCAGCATATAGCGGTGGATGGATTCCTTCATCGGATAAGTTCTGTTGTATTCGTACTGCTTCATTACAGCCGCACATCTTTCAGCGATATCCTGAGGAAGTCCGTCTGCCTCCGGATACTCTATGACGCTCTTGAATCTGTAATAATCACATGGGTCATAACCTGTGATAGTATTATCCAGCATTGAGAAGTAGTAGATATCGTCAATGTTGAAAACGCCGTCACCCGAAACATCCAGATCGACGTTCTTCTCTACGGTCGTTGCTTTGAACAGATCGTAGAACTGATAGACAGAAGCTACGCCGGTCGTAAAGCCTTTAAGGTAGTCTTTGTACAGTTCATCAAAGGCTTCTTCAACATCGTCATATGCAGAAAAGTCAATATTTTCCCTGCAAAAGCTTCTGAAAGGTTCTTCGCTGAGGTGTTCGGCAGTAATAGTGTTATATGTAGCGTAATACTTGTAGACATCGTAAAGATCGTATGCAGGCAGCTTTAATTCATTTCTTTCTTCGTCGGTCTCGATCTTTGTCAGGCCTGAGAAGTCGTATTTTTCCGGCGACTTGAAGTTTTCGTAGTGCCATGAACAAGCCATGCTGTAAACATCTTCGATGTCGAATGTGCCGTCCTTGTTGACATCAAGGACACTTTCATTTTCGTGTAATTCTGTTAAGCTATGGAGAGAACCGTATTCTTCATACTCGGTAGGATATAAGAATGGTGATGAACCTGATATCACGGTGCTGCTGTCAGCAGGCTGATATGAAGGTTCAGGCACTGCTAACGGATTTGCTGCGAGTATGGAAGCAAGTATAGCTGAAAGCTTTTTCACGTAGGTACTCCTTTCTTCAGATGGGTTATTGATCGAAGTGGTAGTTGAAGGCGGAGCGGAGGTGAATATCATCGTGGAAGTAACAGGAGGGCTTGAAGTATAGATCTGTGTCTGATAATTTGTAGTGGTTACATATGCTTCAGTCGTTGCATGATATGTGGGTGCTGATGTAGTTGTCTGCCGAATAGCAGTGGTGGTGGAAGCTGCAGCCGCATACGACGTAGTTGCTGATGCTCCGGATGCGGTAGTTGCTGATTCAGCGGTAGTGGTTCTGTTTCGCTCAGCAGCTGAAACTGAGGTGCTTGCTGCTTCTGTATTATCTCTGCTCTGTTCTTCACGGTCTGTATTTTCCGTGACCGCCTTAGCTGTTGTTACTGATGTTTGTGAAGTTATCATCATTGAAGAAGATGCGGATGTTGCTGCGGATGTTTCGCCTGTAGTTCCCATAACAGCGGGAACTGAGCCGTTCTGAGTTGTTGGTGATGTGGTCGTATCATCTTCGGTGATAATAACATTCTGAGGCTCATGTATACGTTTCGGGCGATAGTTATAGGTAAGACCTGCCGTAACGCATATGAGCGCCGCAGCGGCAGCCATAGCCGAGAACCACAGCATCCTGCTGCGTTTCTTTTCGGGAACGGTCTGCTGATCATGGATAAGCACGTCCATCTTTTCCTTGAATTCAGGGGAAAAAGCATAATCGGGAATATCCTGATCGATCATTTCGTTAAAAGACTCATTGAGAGCCTGTTCAAGCGCTTTAGTTAAGATATCCTCTTTCATGTTATCCCTCCTTTTCAAGTATATGTTCCAGTTCAGCCCTTGCCCTCTGGATACGTTTATAGACGTTATCCGAGGAGATGCCGAGAATATCTGTCATTTCTCTGGTGCTGTAACCGTAGACGAACTTCAGCATGAGCACATCACGGTATTCCTCCTTGAGTTGTCCGATGGCTTCGATAACCGAATCGAAGGAATAGCTGTCGCTGCAATATGTACCCGTTTCTATATCAGGTTCTTCCAGCGCAACTATTCTTTTGTTCGCTCTGTACTTATCCAGTGCTGCGTTTCTGACTATTATAACGAGCAGGGAGGTCAGTTTTGGACGCTCAAGACGAGAAATTTTCGGAAAAATTTTTGAAGCTCTCAGAAATGCCTCAGATACGCAGTCTTCAGCGTCTGCAAAATTGTTAAGTATCTTCATTGCAGTATGCATCATAAGTTTGCGGTTCATGAGGTACATTTCTTCAAAAGTGATCGAATTATCTGTTTTTGGGATATCCGACGAATAGACTGCTTCCACAGGATGCTCCTCCTTTCTTTGAGAGTTGTTACTGCTTTGCGTGACAGTAGTAAAGATCATCATTTATTATTATAACGTATAACAGGTGCAGGATTCGACAAATAAATTGTGAACTTTTTGTTAATTTGTGGCAGGGTTAAAAAAGTTGAACGTACTTCTGCATTTTGTCCACTTGAAAAAATACGAAGCATCGTTGATTTTTATTGATGTAAAATGAAAATCATTATTTTTTACACCTAATCTGCATAATTTAGGTTGTGGAACTGTAGAAAAATTGTTAATATTATATTAAGAAATGTCATAACAACAAAGAGACATATGTAATGACAAATTATGAAGGAGGATATTGAGATGAGAAATAAAAAAGCAGCTGCGATCGCAGTTTCCGCATTGACAGCAATGAGTATGGCTTCATCCGTACCTATGACCTCAAACGCTGATAACCCGATCGTCCAGACCTCATTTACGCCCGATCCTGCACCCGTTGTTTTCGGCGACGAGCTCTATGTGTTTACAGGCTGCGACCGTGACGGAAAAAACGATTTCTATAAAATGACAGGCTGGCAGTGCTTCTCCACAAAGGATATGAAAAACTGGACAGACCACGGCAGGATACTGGAGGATACAAGCTTCAGCTGGTGCGGAGAGAACGACGCATGGGCTTCACAGTGTATCGAGCGCAACGGCAAGTATTATTTCTACTTCACCACAACTAACAAGAGCGGCGGCGGAAGAGCTATCGGTGTTGCTGTTGCCGACAAGCCCGAAGGCCCCTACAAGGACGTTCTCGGCAAGCCTCTCTGCGGCCCCAACTGGGATTACATCGACCCCACCGTTATGATAGACGATGACGGACAGGCATGGCTCATGTTCGGAAACCCCAAGTGCTATTATGTAAAGCTCAACGAGGATATGGTCTCGCTGGACGGTCAGATCAAACAGTTTGATATGAACAAGGAGCAGTTCGGCCCTGCTTCGGGCGAACGCTCATGCACTTACGGCGAGGGTCCGTGGATAACCAAACACGGAGACCTTTACTATCTGGTGTATGCCGCATTCATAGACGGCTTCGGCGGCGAGAGCATGGCATATTCCACAGGTCCGTCCGTAACAGGACCGTGGACTTATCGTGGCCCTGTGCAGAAAGGCTCAAACTGCTTCACCACTCACGGCGGTATAATAGACTATAAGGATCATTCCTATTTATTCTATCACAAGAGCGGTATCCCCGGCGGCAGCGTTTATAACCGCAGCGCAGCCTGTGAGGAGTTCACATACAATGCTGACGGAACTATCAATATCCCTGCACTCACTAATGAAGGTCCTTCACAGCTTGAACTGCTGAACCCCTATGAGAGAGTTGAAGCTGAGACTATATGCTGGAGCGAGGGCATCAAGACCGAGGAATGCAGCGCAGGCGGCGTGGATATCGGCAACATCGAAAAGGGCGATTACATCAAGGTGAGCGGAGTCGATTTCGGAAGCGGTGCTGCAAAATTCACAGCAAGCGTTGCCTCTGATACAGAAGGCGGAACTATCGAGCTCCATACAGGCAGCAAGTCAGGCCCGATAATCGGCGCTTTGCAGGTCAAAGGCACAGGCGGCTGGCAGAAATGGGAGGAAGTCTCATGCGATGTATCTGTAAGCGGCACTGAGGATCTCTACCTCGTTTTCAACGGCGGAAGCGGATACCTTCTCAACGTTGACTGGTGGAAATTCACCAAGGCAGGCACATCCGAGTCTACCACAACTGTGACAGAAGCTCCTGCAACTACAACTGCTCCTACAGTTACAACAACAGTAACACCTTCTGCTGACAGCGGAAACTATATATTCAACGACACTTTCGAGTCAGGCGATAACGACTGGTTATCGAGAGGAAGCGCAAAGGTAAGTTCATCATCCGACAAGAAGTACATGGGCTCAAAGGCACTCTATTGCAGCGGCAGAGAAGCTTCATGGAACGGCGCTCTGAAAGACCTCGGCACAAGCTTCAAGGCCGGCGAAAGCTACAGCTTCAGTGCAAATGTTCTCAGTGACGGCGGCAAGGACGGCGATGTTTACTACCTCACTATGGAGTACAAGGACTCATCTGATGAAGTCCACTATGTCAAGATAGCAAGGTCTCAGCCTGTCAAGGGCGAATGGGTACAGCTTGCAAACAGCAATTTCAGGATCCCTGCTGATGCTGCTTCAGATATTCATATCTACGTTGAGACCGAGAAGTCAACTGCTTCATTCTACGTTGACGATGTAAAGGCTGCTAAGGCAGGCACAGTCATCGAAGGCGCAAAGGGCAGACAGTTCATCAGAGGCGACCTTAACAGCGACGGCGATATCAATGTTTTCGATATCATCATCGGCAGAAAGTACCTCCTCAAGGGACTCAGCAGCAACGAGACTCTCAAGACTCTTGCAGACGTTGACCGGAGCACTGAGTTCGAGATAAACGATCTTGTTCTTCTCCAGAACTTCGTAAAGGGCAAGGAAGTTGAATTCCCCGATAATTCACCTGAGCCGCCAAAGAGCAATTTCAACTACGATCCTGCTGTTCAGTACCACGAGCCGAAATCCGATTATCTCAGCCCGTGCTCACAGGCAGGTACGATAACAAAGGAAACATACAACGGCATAAGAGGTACAAAGTCGCTTAACGTTTATACTCCTTACGGTTATGATCCGAGCAAGAAGTACAATATCTTCTACCTCATGCACGGCGGCGGTGAGAATGAGAATACGATTTTCAGCAACGATGTAAAACTCAATCACGTTCTTGACCACATGATCATGAACGGCGAACTTGATCCGCTGATCGTTGTAACTCCTACATTCAACGGCACAGGCAGTGAGGCCGGCAACTTCTACGAGGAGCTGAGAAAGAGCGTTATCCCGTTCGTAGAGGGCAAGTATTCAACATATGCAGAGTCAACATCAGAAGCTGATATCAAGGCTTCAAGAATGCACCGTGCATACGGCGGATTCTCAATGGGCGGACTTTCAACATGGTGCGTGGCTGACCACGATATGGACATCGTCGGCTACTTCATGCCGCTTTCGGGCAATAACTGGGAAGGCATGAACAAGCTCACAGGCGAGATCGACAGCCTCGGATTCTCACAGAGAGACTACTTCATATTCGCTGCTACAGGCGATCAGGATATCGCTTACAACAATATGAAGCCTGAAATGGAAGATCTGAAAAAACGTACAAAGTATTTCACATATACTTCCGATTTCTCAAAGGGCAATCTCTACTGGCTGGTAGCACCGTCAGTCGGCAATAATAAGAAAACACACTGGTGGGGCTTCGTAAGGTGGTACATCTATGACGGACTGCCGTACTTCTTCCATGAAAATCAGTGATAAAAAAGCTGCTGTACAGAAATGTACAGCAGCTTTTTGGTATATCCGCTTTTAAAGTATCGTCATGTGGAGTATCAGCAGGGGAATGAGCATACCGAAATTGATAAGCGAGAATATGAGTATGTACCTGCCTGACTGCGCACCTTCGGCTTTGCGGTAGATCTGGAATGAGATAAGACTGGCAAGGGATGCGATAAGCGTTCCGAATCCGCCTAAGTCTGCACCGAGAAGAAGCTGTGTGCCGTTTTCGGTGAATCCCGAAAGCATTACGGCGGCAGGGACATTGCTTATCACCTGGGAAAGTAGGGCGGTGACGAGAAGTTCACGTCCGCTGAGGATGGAGGAAAAGAAGTCACGTACAGCATCTATCCTGCCGATATTTCCCACGAAAACGAAAAACCAGACGAAAGTGGCAAGCAGTGCATAGTCCACTTTGGCAAGAAGCTTTCTGTCGAATATCAGAGCGATCACAACAGCCGCAGCAAAGCAGGCAACATCCGGGAT
This sequence comes from Ruminococcus flavefaciens, assembly GCA_902792495.1. Lineage (GTDB taxonomy): Bacteria > Bacillota > Clostridia > Oscillospirales > Ruminococcaceae > Ruminococcus > Ruminococcus flavefaciens_Z. The sequence goes on from CADBAC010000013.1 coordinate 7,510, forward strand.
GACTCTCAGCACCGTCAGCAGACATATGACGAAAAGCACACAGTAGCCTGCGGTGGGAACTTTCGGTATCTCCTTATTTTTTGCGGATCCCGAATCACAGGGAGTATCGGGTATCAGCAGAGTTAGCAGGCAAATCATAATAAGGCTGATGATACCTGCCGGAAGCATGGCTTTTAAGAATGAAAGAGCCGTCATCTTGTATGTGTCGTATACGAAAAGATTCTGCGGATTTCCGATGGGTGTGAGCATACTTCCTGCGTTTGCGGCCGAAGTTTCAAGGACTATGGTGATAATGCGGCTTTTCTCGTCCTTTATGCCCGAATAAACAAGCAGAGTCAGCGGCACAAAAGTGAGAAGTGCAACATCATTCGTGACGAGCATTGCCGAAAAATAGCACAGTACAATGAATATCAGCCCAAGTCTGCGGAGGGTACCTGCTTTTTTCAACAGGTATGATGTGGCGTTGTCGAAAATTCCAACGCTCCGAAGTCCGCCTACCGCCGTCATAAGCGAAAACAGCTCGATGAGAACGGTCTTGTTTATGTAGCCGATGTACTCTTTATCAGGCGGAATAATGAAAACAGTGAGCACTGCGGCTAAAAAAGAGATCACCAGAACGGGCTGTGATCTGAAAAATTTCTTCATATTTATCCTCTCCATAACATTTTGAAGAACGCAGTCACCGGCAAAATTTGACGAAAAGACGTGCATGAATCCCTATGTGGACAGGTTCTCAGTTCTGCCTTAATACTTTTGTCAGAATGGCCTGACGGTGTGCGATGATCCATGCGGCAATTGTGAGGACTATCGCTCCTGCGGCTATTTCCGGCGGAAATCTGAACAGCGCTCCCGATGGCACGATAAGGGGAAGTGTTGCTATCGCTCCGCACGGCGGAAAATACAGCTTTACTCTGCACACTGCAAACAGTATCACCGCACAGGCAGCAGCTGCGGATACAGTCAGCGGCAGTCCCAGCTTTTCAGTGAGGAAAAAGCGTGAAGCCGAACCCGATACAGCGGCGATGACTATGAGTGAAAGTGCCTGAGGGATGTGCTGAAGCAGTTTGCTCTGCGGTTTTGACATCTCGAAGAATGCCACGATAAGCGGCGGAGCGGTGAAGAAGATCTCGCCTGTCATTGCCGGCAGCATGGCGATAATGCTGACTGCGGCTATTTGTATGAAGCGCAGTTCAAACAGCTTTCCGTCGGCATTTACGGGAGTAAACTCATACTTCTGACGTATGCCTGCTTTTATGAAGATACGCTGTGCCGAAAGAATGAGAGCGGTCATGACTGCTACCGATATTATGTAAATGGGACTTCTCGTTCCCAGCAGTACGGGGAGTACACAGGCAGACACCGCAGGGAGAAATTCTGTCTTTGAAAGTGTAACGCATCCCACAGCTGCGATAAGTGCCACAGGTACTTTCAGCGCAAGCGGAAGCGGGATGAAAACGATACCCACACCGAGAACTGCGGCGGCTGTGATCGTAAGAAAAAGCCGTAAAGCCGAGGTATTCCACGCCTGTTTCGGAGCGGCAAGTGCTCCTATTGCAACAGCTGTTATCTCGGGGAAGATGATCTCTTTTTCGTGTAAAAGCTCCGAAGCCGCCACCATTCCAACTGCGAGCAGAAGCGAAACAGCGGCAGGGAGCAGATCTTTTAGTTTATGCAATAATATCACCCTGTCTGAAAAATTCCAAACGGTATTATACCACATATCGCCGCAAAATGCAATACTTATTGTTACGCAGCGGCAACAAAATGAACTGCCGATACAGCTCAATAATTGTCTGTACCGGCAGTTTTTATGAGGAGTGATATTGTTTTTATGGTTCGAGTGAGTCGATGAGTTCAAGCAGATATCTCTGTATCTCAAGGGCATCCTTAGGAGTTATGCCGTCGCCGTTGTTGTAAACGTCACCGTTGAGAGAACCCTGCTTTGTCATATGACTGCTGTCTGAGCCGCTGAGACCGTATTTGCTCGGATTTGCAATAGACTGCATGATGAGAACGGCGTCGTCCATGCTTATCTCGCCGTCGCAGTTTGCGTCACCGTAGAGGATATCCTTCTTCGGGTCATCCTGTGGGATGTCATCGGGGATATCATCGATAGCTTCGTTTTCAGCGATATTGTCGAAATCAAGCCAGAGCTTTACATACGGACTGTCGGGAGCGTATGCAGGAGAAGCTGTGCGCTGTGAAGCAAGCTCGGATTCGCTGAGAGCCTTGCTGTAAACTCTGAATTCGTAGAAATCAGCCATGGATGTACGTCCTGTTTCGGGGCAGGCACCCATTGTCAGGTCATAGGAAGAAGATGTGATACCTGCTGATGTGCCTGTGCTCTTTTCAGCCACCATCTTGCCGTCGCAGTATATCTTTATCATGTTGTTTTCGGCATCGTAGATACCTGCCAGCTGATGCTTCTTTCCTATCCAGCCAGAAGCTTCGTCAGTGCCTGTCTTGTAGGAAACTGTGCGCCATTCGCCGCCTGCGTGGATGAAGAAGTAAAGCATACCGTTCTCGGTCCTGAGGCCGAAAGCGTGGTCGCCCTTGCTGGCTATCATGTTGAATCCGGGATTTCCTGTGGGGACGAATTCAGCTTCAACTGTGAAGGAATTCTTACCCTCCAGCGACTTGCCTATGCTGTTGCCTGACGGGATGGAAAGTGAACCCGAGACAGCATTTCCTGCGGTTGTGGATTTGAATACAGCAGGTGACTTCACAGGGATAGTGAGAGCATTTGAGCTCTTGTCCTGTACGCTTATGCCGTCTGAGCGGAGTTTTGCGGCTGTTGTGGAGAGAGCCTTTCCGTCAGCTTCGGATGATACGGGGATGATGGAGTAGCTCCACTTGTAAGTCCTGCCTGATGGCAGACGGTACTTTTCGAGAGTACCCTGACCGCAGGTAGCGCTTCCTGTACCCATTGAGCCGTAGTCAACGCTGAGGATGGTCTCCTTTCTCGGTGAAAGCTTGTATACGTGGTCAGCCTTCTGGAGGTCTTCGGGATAGAAGTGGAGAGCGCTTGCTTCCACAGTGCCGTTTGCAGCTACAAGGAGGCCTGAGCTGTTGTTGTTATTCTTTACGGATATCCACTTCACATCGGTGAGGTTTCCTGTGTCGTCAGCCTTCATGTAAGGGAAGAACTGCTCTGAAACTGTGCTTTCCCATACACCCTGACGTCCGCCTGATTTTCTGTCATTGAAGCTTTCGGTAAGGTTGCCGTACCAGCTGAGCTGTTCTGAGCCTTCGGGGAGAGTCATCATTGAGCCTACACGGAGGAAATTGCCCAGTCCCGAGCGTGTAGCGTCCACGCTGAAGTCAACATCAACACGGCCGTCGGGATGAATGGTGTAGTTGATATCCACCTTTGTGTTGCCTGCCTTGGGGAGGTTGAGGTGAGATGTAACGGTCTTTGCGCCGTTGCTTCCTTCACCTGTGTCTATGCCGATGACTTCGGCTCCGTTCATGGCATTTTCCCATGCTGTGTCGAACAGCTTTGAACGTGCCGAGCCGCCGTCGTTTTCAACATTTCCTCTCCAGAAGTTGGGAGTTGGGCCCTTATCGATGAGAAGGTCGCCCTTGTAAGTGTACTTCTCGATAAGGCCTGTTTTCTTGTTGATGGAGAAATTGAAGTCGTTATGCTCATTTGTAGGAACATACGCATCGGGAGTATCGACAACGGTAACGGAACTGTCGCCGCTGTTATATTTAGCGGAACTTCCTGCGGAATCGATGTTAAGCTGTTCGTAAGCAACTTCTGTGCCTGCGGGGAGAAGGTCTGTAGCCTTCTTTGTGGTAACGGATATATCGAGGATGAACTCATCGCCCGAATAGTATTTCTCGGGAAGCTTGAAAGGAACAGTGAAAGAATTCTTTGAAAGGGGAGCGCACTGTGCGTCGTCGATAGTGCCGCTTCCGATTGCAATACCGTTTTTCAGAAGCTTCCAGTTAACGTTGAACTCGCTGAGGTCGAGGAAGTTGTTCTCGTTGTATACGGAAACTGTATTTGCAGCCAGCTGCTGAGAATTTGCGCTGAACCAGAAACTCTGATACTGATAGCGTACCTCGTCGGCTTCGGGCTGAGGAGTTCTGTCAGGGCTGATGATACCGTTTTCGCAGAAGCTGTTGTCGTTGGGCTTGTCGCCCCAGTCACCGCCGTAACCGAAGAATTTGCCCTTGCTGTCCTCGGCGTAGAGATTCTTGTGAGCGTAGCTTTCGGAGTAGTAGTCCCAGCCGCCATTCACCTTTGAAAGGGGAACAGCTCTTGACTGATCTACCCAGTCCCAGATGAAGCCGCCCAGCATATTCTGATTTGCTCTGATAGCGTCCCAGTATTCCTTGAGAGCGCCCACGGAGTTGCCCATAGCGTGGTCGTATTCGCACATAACATATGGTATCTTTCCGTTGCCGCCGTTGCCGCCTACCCAGTCGGAACCGGGGTACATATTACTGTTCATGTCAACGCCAAGTTTGTCGCCCTGACCTTCACTGTGAACGGGACGGGTATTATCGTGCTTCTTGAAGTACCATATCATGTCACGGAACATACCGCCTGCCGCATTGGGGTCGCCGGTGTATGCCATTTCGTTTCCGATGGACCATGCAACGATAGCAGGATTGTTCTTGAGGCGCTGATATGCGGTCTCTGTTCTGTCCATAGCCAGTTCGTAGAATTTAGCCTTGTTGTTGTTATCGTTCATGAGGGCATGGCACTCCATATTTGTCTCGCCCATCATGTACATACCGTACTTGTTGCACAGCCAGTAAAGATAAGAATCGTTGCTGTAGTGGGAGGTACGGATAGCGTTTACATTGTTTTTCTGCATGAGGCGGACGTCCTCTTCCATAGTAGCCTGCGGAACAGCCTTGCCGTAGAACGGGTCGGTGTCGTGACGGTTGACACCTTTGAGGAGGAGTCGCTTACCGTTGATGGTGATGGGCTGCCACTGCTTGGTGGTGACCTTGTAGCTGTTGTCGACCTGAGTAGGAGTGAAGCCAACTTCTCTGAATCCCAGCTGAGTAGATACCTTTTCCTGAACGTTGCCCTTGTCGTCCCTGAGAGTGAGAACGAGAGCGTACAGATTCGGATCTTCGGCAGACCACAGTTTCGGAGACATGACTTTGGTCTTGATGCTGAAAGTGCCCTTGTTCCAGCCGTTGACCTTGTCCACAGCAGTTGAAGCGCCGCTGAGGATATTATTTCC
>CADBAC010000014.1 GCA_902792495.1 Ruminococcus flavefaciens
GTTTGAATCGTAAAGTTCGAGAGAATTATCAGCAAACTTTTCCTTCAGGGCTGTATCCAGCTCTGTCTGTCTGTCAGCTGTAAGACCTTCGTTTGATACGAATGAGATAGTGATCTGCTTTCCGCCCGAGTCAAGGCTCTCGCCCTTTCTTACGACAACGTTTGAGCCGACTACATCCTTGACAGCCGAACCGACTTCGTTTTCATTGATCTCTCCCTGATAGGTATAAGTGATAAGAGTACCGCCCTTGAATTCGATAGCAAGGTGAACGCCTCTTATGATGATACCTGCCAGAAGTATAACGCATACAGCGATAACAACGCCGAGTATAAGCTTCTTCTTAGCACAGAAGTTATATACCTTCTGAGGTAAAGTTACGGGAGTTTCTTTCTGAGTTTTCTTCTTGCTCATTTCTCGTCACCTCCGTAAAGTTTTCTGTTCTGGAAGCACTTGAACTTAGAGAGTGAAGTTACCATGAGTCTTGAAGCAAATACTCCGAAGATAAAGTTGCAGACAACACCTGCGAGCAGGGTAAATCCGAAGGAGTAAACAACACCCTCGGCAGTAGCGCCGAATGCGAAGAAGATAGTCTTGTTGAGTATCTTTGAGAAGAAGCTGTCAGGAACACCGAAAGCTCCCATGAGGATAACGGCAATGATAACGTTTGTGATATTACCGTCGAGGATAGCAGAGAATGCTCTCTTGTAAGCTATCTTTATAGCAGCGTCAAGTGACTTGCCTGTTCTGAGTTCTTCCTTGATACGCTCACCTGTGATGATGTTAGCGTCAACACCCATACCAACGGCGAGGATGATACCTGCGATACCGGGGATGGTAAGAGTTGAGCCGTTCATGAAGCCGAACCAGCCTGTGATAGCTGCGATAGAACCTGCTATCTGGCCGATAAGAGCAACAACTGCCACACAGCCCGGAAGCTTGTACAGCACTATCATATATATTGCGATACCGATGAAAGCGATAAGAGCTGCGAGAAGGATAGCATCAAGTGAACCTTCACCCATTGTAGGTGAGATAGTCTTGAAGCTCTTTGTCTCCATCTTGAAAGGAAGCGCACCTGAGTTGATCTGGTCAGCCAGCTTCTTGGAGGATTCCTGATCGAAGTTACCTGTGATAACAGCGTTTCCGTCAGTGATAGCTGAATTTACGGAAGGAGCGGAGATCATGGTATTATCCATCCAGATAGAGATCGGTGTAGATGAACCTGCAAGCTCTGAAGTAGCAGCTGCAAATTTAGATGAACCCTCGGGGCTGAGTTCGAGAGCAACGAGGTACTCGTACTCGCCGTTCTCATCGGGGCGGTACTGAGCCTGAGCTGAAGCAACATCAGAACCCTGAAGAACGATCTCAGCAGTAGGTGTAACGTTTCCGTCTTCGTCTGTTTCGCTGTCTGTACCCTTTCTGAAGGTCAGTTCAGCCATTTCGCCCAGTTCCTTAACAGCGGACTGTGGATCGAAGTCGGTCTCGCCTACCTGCCAAGGGAAACGAACGATGATTCTGTCGCTTTTCTCATCGCTGTAGACCTCATTATCCGTGATACCAAGAGCAGTAAGTCTTGTCTTGATGATCTCGGTTGCTGAGTCAAGCTGTGCTGTGTCTGCGTCATAGTCGCCGGCAGGGGCGAAAGTAACGTCAACACCGCCCTTGATGTCGATACCAAGGCGGATATCGTCAACACCCTTGACGTAAGTCGTTTTCTTATCGGCAAAGATCTGGTCTATGCCTAAAACGGAGGTCACTGCAAAAAGTGCGATGAGGATGACGACAACAAAGAAAGTTGATTTGCGTGTTTTTTTCACGGTCATGCCTCCTGATTCTCATATACACTTATATAATAAGTAAGTGCAATTTATTTCCTGTCTCTACGACAATTACAATTATTGTACTATAAAATGCCCAAAAAGTCAAGTAATTGAGCAGCAAAACATAATAATTGAAGAATATGCACAATTCAGAGCGTAATAGCTTATGCATAATTACAATTTTGTAGGGAACGCCGAGGGCGGCATTCCCTACAGATATTATTTGAAATGCTTCTGTGAAATTTTCAGACGGTTCATAGCACGGTTCAGCGCTGCCTGAGTCTGGTAGTACTCCTTGATGCTCTGCTTCTGGCGGAGTTTTTCCTGAGCACGTTCCTTTGCTTCTTCGGCACGCTTTATGTCGATCTCCTCGGGGAGTTCGCAGGTATCTGCAAGAATTATGGAAGATTCGGGCATGACCTGTATGAATCCCTCGGATATGGCGGCATACTTCCATTTGCCGTTCACCAGATATTTGAGCTCGCCCGTAGGCAGGCAGGTGACCAGCGGTTCGTGTCCGGGGAGTATACCGAGAAGTCCGTCTATAGCCGTGATAACGAGATGCTCCACTTCGCCCTCGAAGAATACACGGTCTGTTGCTATTATTTCAAGATGAAAGGTCTTAGCCATGATAAGCCTCCCTTACTCCTCTATCTGCTTGGCCTTGATGAGGACATCGTCGATAGTTCCTGCCATGAGGAATGCAGCCTCGGGGTACTTGTCCATATCGCCGTCGATGATGGCCTTGAATCCCTCGATAGTATCCTTCAGCGGAACGTACTTGCCCTTGAGGCCTGTGAAGTTCTCGGCAACGTTGAAAGGCTGTGAGAGGAACTTCTGTATCTTTCTTGCACGGTATACAGCCAGTTTGTCCTCCTCGTCCAGTTCCTCCATACCGAGGATGGCAATGATATCCTGTAATTCCTTGTACTTCTGGAGAAGCTCCTGAGTGCGTCTTGCAACGTTGTAATGCTCCTCACCGACGATCTCGGGTTCAAGGATACGTGAATTTGACTCCAGCGGGTCAACGGCAGGATATATACCCTGTTCAACTATCTTACGTGAAAGAACGGTAGTAGCGTCCAGATGTGCGAATGTGATGGCAGGCGCAGGGTCTGTCAGGTCATCCGCAGGCACATATACAGCCTGTACCGAAGTGATAGAGCCATTTTTTGTGGATGTGATACGCTCCTGGAGCTCACCCACTTCCGTAGCCAGTGTAGGCTGATAACCAACGGCAGAAGGCATACGGCCGAGAAGTGCCGAGACCTCGGAACCTGCCTGTACGTAACGGAAGATGTTGTCGATGAACAGCAGAACGTCCTTGTGTTCGCAGTCACGGAAGTATTCAGCCATAGTAAGGCCTGTCTGAGCAACACGCATACGTGATCCCGGAGGTTCGTTCATCTGACCGAAAACAAGGGCAGTCTTAGCGATAACGCCTGATTCCTGCATTTCGTTCCAGAGGTCATTACCCTCACGGGAACGCTCGCCGACACCGGTGAAGATAGAGTAGCCGCCGTGCTCGGTAGCGATATTTCTGATAAGCTCCTGTATAAGAACAGTCTTGCCAACGCCTGCACCGCCGAAAAGTCCTATCTTACCGCCCTTAGCGTAAGGAGCGATAAGGTCGATGACCTTGATGCCTGTTTCCAGTACCTCAACCACAGGGCTCTGATCCTGGAATGTAGGGGCTTTTCTGTGTATCTCCCATCTTTCGTCTGTTCCGACGTCGCCCTGCTTGTCGATAGGCTCGCCGAGAACGTTGAACATACGTCCGAGAGTTTTCTCGCCTACGGGCACTTTTATGCATGAGCCTGTAGCTGTAACTTCCATATTCTTGCTGAGTCCTTCACTTGTAGCCAGCATGATACAGCGGACGATGTGGTTGCCCATATGCTGAGCGACTTCCATAACACGCTGTTTGCCGTCCACTTCAACGGTAAGGGCATCCCTTATCATAGGGAGCTTGCCGTTTGCGAACTCAACGTCAATAACAGGTCCGATGACCTGAGTTATTTTTCCTTTTTCCATTTTTTTCTCCTTTTTAAGAGAATTTGGGATAAACCAATTGTAGGGAACGCCGCCCTCGGCGTTCCACGGTACACGATATAAAACTGAATTGAACGCCGAGGGCGGCGTTCCCTACATTACACGGGCGGATGATATCCGCCCCTACAAATATGATCGACAAATATTTACTCATCCAGCGAAGCCGCACCGCCGCAGACCTCGGTTATCTCCTGAGTGATAGCCGCCTGTCTTGCACGGTTGTACATCAGCGACAGATCCTTTATCATGTCCTTGGCACTGTTTGTAGCGGCATCCATAGCGGTCATTCTCGACTGCTGTTCACAGCAGAAAGCCTCCACCATTGCACCGTAGATGATGCCCTTTGCGTACTGAGGGATAAGGTAGTTCATTACCTCCTCAGGCGACGGCATGAACGAAGCCTTTGGCAGCTTCTTCATGGTACCGTCCTCAGCCTTGCCGAAGTGCTTTCTCTCGAAAGGCAGAAGGCGGAGAGTTCTTGCCTCCTGCTGGTTGGATGTTACCATATCCGTATATATAAGGTATACCTCGTCAAGATCGCCGCTCTCGAATTTTTCGATGACCATTTCAGCTATCTCGCCTGCCCTGTAGAGAGTAGGATTCTGTGTGGTGTAGAGGAATTCTCCGTCTACGAACGCTTTCTTGCCGCTGTTCATGCGGCGCTGGAAATGCATTCTTCCCACCTGACCGATAACGAAAAGGTAGCAGTTGTCAAGATCAGCAGCTTTTTCAAGCTCCTGTTCGGTATACTTCATGATGTTGTGGTTATAGCTTCCGCAGAGTCCCTTGTCAGCCGTAATGACGATATATCCCTTTTTACGCTTTTCGTCGGGGATATCAGAACGCCTGTTGAAGAACTGCTGACGGGTATGCGGTGTATGCTCAAGCACACTGTCGATAGTAGACTGAAGCTTATAGAAGTAAGGCTCAGTTGCCTCAAGTGACTTTCTTGCCTTCTTCAGCTTTGAGGATGACATAAGGTACATAGCGTTGGTGATCTTCAGTATCTGCTGGATACTTGCGATACGCTCACGTATTTCTCTCATATTGGGCATAGTATCACCCCTTATTCCTCAAAAGCAGTAAGGATACGCTCGATGCGCTCCATAAGATCGTCTGTGAGTACCTTGTTCTCCTCAAGCTCGGAGATGATATCCTGACCGTAGCTTCTGATGTATGTCATAAGCTCGTTTCTGTGTTCACGCAGTTCCTTCAGTGGGATGCCCTTGAAGAAGCCGTGCTGAGCGGCATAGAGAAGTATTACCTGCTCGTAGTGCGGAAGCGGATTGTACAGCGGCTGTTTCAGCAGCTCTGTAAGCATACGTCCGTGGTCGAGAAGGTCTGTTGTAGCCTGATCCAGTTCCGATGAGAACTGAGTGAATATCTCCATTTCCTTGAACTGCGCAAGGTCGATACGGAGATTGCCTGCGGCCTTCTTCATAGCCTTTGTCTGTGCGGCACCGCCGACACGGGATACGGAAAGTCCGTAGTTCACCGCAGGACGCAGACCGCTGTTGAAAAGCTCGCTCTCAAGGAAGATCTGACCGTCTGTGATGGAAATTACGTTGGTCGGGATGTATGCGGAGATATCTCCTGCGAGAGTTTCTATGATAGGCAGGGCTGTAAGTGAACCGCCGCCGTGCTCGTCATCAAGACGGCTGGAACGTTCAAGCAGTCTCGAATGGAGATAGAATACGTCACCCGGGTAAGCCTCACGTCCAGGAGGTCTGTGGAGAAGCAGCGACATTGCACGGTAAGCAACGGCGTGTTTCGACAGGTCATCATATATAATAAGTACATCCTTGCCCTTTGACATGAAATACTCAGCCATAGCTGTACCCGAATAAGGAGCAATGTACTGGAAAGGCGCAGGGTCGCTGGCAGAAGCACAAACTACTACCGAGTAGTCCATAGCGCCGTATTTTTTAAGTGTGCCCACTACCTGAGCAACAGTTGAGGACTTCTGACCTATTGCAACATAGATACAGATAACGTCCTGTCCCTTCTGGTTTATCATGGTATCAACAGCGATAGAGGTCTTACCTGTCTGTCTGTCGCCTATGATAAGCTCACGCTGTCCACGTCCGATAGGGAACATCGAGTCTATGGCAAGTATACCTGTCTGTAAAGGTACATTTACCGATTTACGCTCGATAACGCCGGGAGCTTCACGCTCAATGGGGAAGTAATCGTCAGCCTTGATATCGCCGAGACCGTCGATAGGCGCACCGAGAGCGTCAACTACTCTGCCGAGGAGCTCATCGCTTACGCCGACACCTGCACGCTTGCCTGTGCGAACAACGGAAGAGCCCTCTGTAAGGCCATGATCATCGCCGAGAAGAACGACTCCGACTGACTTTTCCTCCAGATTCTGAACGATACCTCTTACGCCGTTCTCGAATTCAACAAGTTCGCCGTACATAACGGAATTCATGCCGTGAACTCTTGCGATACCGTCACCGAGACGGGTGATGAATCCTGTAGCGGTAGCGCCTGACTTCACCTCGAAGTCCTTGACCTCGGTCTTGAGAATGGATATGATATCGCTGTTCTTTCTGTCCTTTGGCGCATTTCCGCCGTCAACGTATTCGGCAGCCTTTGTCTGGAGAGTTTCCTTCATCTGACGGAGACTTGTACGGTAGCTCTTATCGTACTCGATATCGCCTGCTGTCAGGATGAAACCGCCTATGATATCGGGGTCCTTGCGGTATTCGATATCAACGTCCTCCTTAACGAACTTCTCCATGATGAATTTCTTCAGGTCAGCCTGCTGTGACTCTGTAAGGGGAGTAACATAGCGGACAAGAGCCTTGATGCTTCCCTGCTTTTCGATGAGGACATCGTTGTAGTCCTCCAGCAGTTCAGCCATATTTGCGATCTGTCCTTCCCTGACAGCGTTCATCATGAACTTCTGAATCGATTCAGGGAAGATCTGAGTTATGATATTGCGCTTTTCTTCGTGGGTAACAAGGGGATTTGACAGAGTATCGGCAACATCCCCTACCTCAGTGAGTATCTTCTTTGTCTTCTCGCAGTCCTCCTGAGAGATATCCAGGCGAAGAAGCTCATTCAGGTACTCTTTTGCGTAGTCCTTCATTATTTGCCAACCTCCTCATTTGAGAGGAATTCGTCAACAAGACGGCGGTTCTTCTCGTCGTCAACATTAGCGGCCACGATCTTTGAAGCAGCTTCGATAGCAAGATCAGCGATCTCGGACTGAGCCTGACGGAGAACCTTCTTTCTTTCGTTTTCGATCTCCTTGTCGGCCTCTGCCACCTTCTTATCGGCCTCTTCATGAGCCTTCTTTATGATAGCGGCTCTTTCGGATTCAGCGTCATCATGAGCCTTCATGATGATATTCTTAGCTTCTTCCTTAGCCTCGCCGATAGTATTCTCGTACTGTTCTTTCAGTTCCTCGGCTTCTGTTCTTGCCTTCTCGGCTGAATCGAGGTTCTCCTGAATAGTGCGAGTACGCTCTTGCTTCATTTTATTCAGTGGTTTGAAAAGGAATATTCTCAGAAGCACAAACAAGATAATAATATTTGCAACAGCCTCGAAAATGCTCCAGAATTCAAAATTAAGCATTATTTGCCCTCCTTATGATGATTTTACCGGCTTATTATTTGCTGCCGAGGATAAAGATAATAAGGAGCGCTATAACGAAACCGTAGATAGCTGTAGCTTCTGCGAGGGCACATCCCAGCAGCAGAGAAGTTCTTATATCGCCCTTTGCCTCAGGCTGTCTTGCAATTGACTCTGTAGCCTTTGCTGTAGCGATTCCTATACCAATTCCTGCGCCTGCGCCTGTAAGAACGGCAACACCTGCGCCTAATGCGATAAGTCCCATGTTTTTATACCTCCGATATGTATTTATTACTTACTGCCGAGAATGAAGATGATGAGAAGTGCGATAACGAAGCCGTAGATAGCTGTAGCTTCTGCAAGGGCACATCCCAGCAGCAGAGAAGTTCTTATATCGCCCTTTGCCTCAGGCTGTCTTGCGATAGACTCTGTAGCCTTTGCTGTAGCGATTCCTATACCGATTCCTGCGCCTGCGCCTGTAAGAACGGCAACACCTGCGCCTAATGCGATAAGTCCCATATTAATTTACCTCCGTATTTTCAGAACTTGTCTTCATACGATGAAACAGGATCTTTTCTGCTTATGAAGCAAGGTTCTTTCTTTTTTTCTCTTTTTTCTCTTTTTTGCCTTCGTGTTCTTCTTCCTCAAGTGCCTCAGCAAGATAAAGCGAGGTAAGGAAAGCGAAAACGTAAGCCTGAAGAAGTCCGTCGAAAAGGTCGAAGTAAGCACTTGCGATAACAGGTACGCCGATCGCAGGAACACCCAGATTTGATGTGATGGCAACCTTTATAAGTTCCATTACAACGAATGCGGCGAGAACGTTACCGAAAAGTCGCATACAAAGCGACAGCGGACGTGTCAGAAGGTCAAGCACATTTATAGGATTGAGGAAGCTTTTCAGCCACTTGCCCGGACCTTTTTTAATAATGAAAGCAGCCTGCACAAGAATTATAGCCATTCCTGCAAGGGCAGCCGTAACATTTACATCCTTTGTCGGAGGTACGAAGCCGAATACGCCTATAATATTCGCTGCACCTATGTAGATGATGAAAGTCTCAAGTATCTGTACATACTTTTTTCCGCTTTCGCCGAGAACTTCCATAAAGAAGTTGTCGAGGAAATCCATGAATGATTCAAGTACGCACTGTGAACCGGTAGGAACTTTTTTAAGACTTCTTGTAAGTATGATGGAAAGCAGCACTAATACTGCCATAATTATCCAGGTTACCACACAGGATTCCGCAATTGGAATTCCTCCTAATATAGGTATCGTAAAGGCCGTTTTATTTTCCAACTGTTCAATCAGTTCTTCTGCCATGATAACACCTTCTTTCATATAAAATAGAAAAACGGAGACAGCCTGCGGCCAAATCTCCGTGGATCCAGTCAGAATAGCGGTTTATTTATACTATTTTATGACCGTCGGACATCTCGTCCATACCTTTATATAATATAACAAAATGGGTATATTGTCAAGTGTTTGCGGAAAAATTCACAAATTTCCGCCATGCTTTTACAGCATATTGCCATATATGTATCAAGTGGCATTATTCTGCGTTTTCAGCAGTTTCCTCAGCCTCGCTTTTTTCGGTTTCGCCTGCGGCGCTGAGAGTCTTTATAGCGTTATCCAGACGCTCTATGGAAGATGTGTTCAGCTTGGAAGAAAGCCTTACACGGTCAAGGTCACGCTTGAAAGCAGCAAGTTCACTTGCTATCTTCCGCATTATGTCCTTATTCTGTACCTCCTTGTCCTCAAGGGCGCATACTCTCTTGATAAGGTCGTTGACATTGGCAGCAAGGGCTTCGTTGGCGGAATTCTGCCTTTCACCGAAATCCATAAGCTTTTCCGCAGCCTTCAGAGTACCTATTTTCTCATGGCCTGTAAAGGTCAGCATTTTCTCATTTGTAAGTCTTATATCAGACATATTGCTCACTCCTTTATCTTTGTTCTCCAGTAGTCAAGGGTATCCTTAATGGTATCTTCAACGGTTATTTCCGCTTTCCAGCCCGTATCTGCGTATATCTTTGAAACATCGGGCTCTATTACGGGGATATCCGAGGCACGCATACGTTTTTCGTCACGGCAAACTGTTATATTAGTTTTTGCATAACTGATTATCGTATCAAGAATATACTGTATCTTCACAGCCCTGCCCCGTCCCACATTGTAGACCTGACCGCTTCTGCCCTTTTCACCGAGAAGGCGGTAAGCTCTCACAACGTCACGGACATCGGTGAAATCACGCATAGCTTCGAGATTTCCCACAGATATGACGGGTTCTCTCATGCCTTTTTCTATTTCGGCTGCCTGTTTGCAGAAATCCGAGATAACGAATATCTCCGCCTGTGCAGGTCCCGAATGATTGAAGGCCCTGACCATGACAATGTCCATTTTGTACGCTCTTGCGTATATTTCGCCAAGCATACCCTGACAGGCTTTTGTAGCCGCATAGATATTGCCGGGGCGCAGTACCTCGTCCTCACTGAGAGGACAGGCATCCTGACGTATAAAGCCGTATTCCTCGCCCGAGCCGATGAGCACAAGGCGCATATCCTTCTTTACCGCATCACGGGCGGCTTCGAGGACATTTATCGTGCCGATAACATTCACCTCTGCGGTAAGCTGAGGCTTTTTCCATGAAAGCGCCACTGAACTCTGAGCGGCGAGATGATACACGATATCAGGCTGTATCTCGTCAAATACCGCCCTTACGCTGTCAGCATCGAGAATATCGAGAGTATGAACGTTACACTCTCCCTCAGTCTTTTCAGACGGCAGACAGGTAGCATGAACTTCCCATCCTGCCGAAGCAAGCTCCTTTACGAGATAACCTCCAACAAAGCCTGCCGCACCTATGATAAGAGCCTTCATACCTCCGCTCCTCCTTTCAGCACCTCATACAGCCGCCTGATAACGGCCTCCTCGCAGAAATGCTCCATTACACGTTCTTTAGCGGCATTTCCGAATCTCTCACGCATATCCCTGTCTGACGCAAGACGTATCATCGCCTTAGCCAGTGCCTTCGGGTCATCGGGAGCAACAGTCAGTCCTGTTTCGCCGTGAATGCTCACATAAGGCACTCCCGAAGGAAGAGCAGTATTTATAACGGGCTTGCCGTATATCATCGCTTCAAGCTGAACGATACCGAACGCCTCGCTCTTCACAACGGATGGCAGTACGAATATATCACAGTCGGCATAAGCCTGTTTAAGCTGTTCATCGGGGAGGAATCCCAGAAAATGCACCTTATCCGCAATGCCGTACCTTTCAGCCATAGCCTCCAGCTTTTCACGGAGTTCACCTGTGCCTGCGATAAACAGTTCCATTTTCAGCCTGCTTTTCGACGCATAGCGGAAAGCTTTCAGCAGTACCTCCACGCCTTTGTAGTAGACAAGTCTGCCTGTGAAAAACACCTTTACGCTTTCGCTGTCGGTGCATTTTTCGGTCAGGAAGGGAGCTTTCTCAATATCCAGATATTCCTCGGGAGTTATACCGTAGGGCACTATCCTGCACTTTTCCGCAAATTCGGGCAGATAGTCCGAGCCCTTTACGTGTCCCTCAGTAGCCACAGCCACAGCATCCGCACGTTTCAGCAGATAGCGCATAAATGGCTTGTACACCAGCATAAGCTTTTTCTGCTTGACGATATCGCTGTGCCATGATACCACCACTCTGCCTCGGAATCCCGAAAGCATAAGTGCAAGGT
>CADBAC010000015.1:0-10784 GCA_902792495.1 Ruminococcus flavefaciens
ATGGTAGGCGACAGGACTATGGCTGAACTTTCCGCTGATGAAAAGAATGCCATAAGCCACAGAGGTGCGGCATTAAAGGCACTTTTTGATTATTTATCAACGAAATAAAAAGGAGTAATTTATGCTTACAAGCAAACAGAGAGCATACCTTCGTGGTATCGCTTCAACATATGAGACTATCTACCAGATAGGCAAGGGCGGAGTTACAGAAGCTATGTGCAAGGACATCGCCGAGGCTCTCCGCAAGAGAGAACTGATAAAGCTGAGAGTTCTGGAAAATTCGGGCTGGACCGCAAGAGAAGCCGCTGATGCAATAGCTGAGCAGACAGGCGCTGACGTAGTGCAGGTCATAGGTTCAAAGTTCGTGCTTTTCAAGCGCAACGAGAAAGAACCCGTTATCGAGAATATCCCCAAGGCAAAGTAATGATGCTCCCGGAGAACTTTGATAAGTTCAACGGGCAAATAATCAGGAAATTCAGAGGAAAAGTATGAAGGTACTCATTATAAGCGGCACGAACCATAAAGGCTCGACCTACAATACAGGGCGCATCCTTGCGGAAAAGCTGACAAGTGCGGAAAATATCAGCGAGATATTCCTTCCCCGTGATTTCGGGAACTTCTGCTGCGGCTGTGCGAAATGCATTACAGAGAGTGAGGATAAATGTCCTCACTATGCTGAACTTCATCCTATTACGGAGATGCTCGACAGCTCTGATGTGCTGATATTCACTACTCCCACTTATGTATTCCATGCCACGGGACAGATGAAAGCTTTCCTTGACCATTACGGATGGCGCTGGATGGTGCATCGCCCCGAGGAGAAAATGTTCCAAAAGCAGGCAGTGATAATATCTACTGCGGCAGGAATGGGCATGAAGTCGGCAATGAAAGACGTAGCCGACAGCTGTTTCTTCTGGGGAATACCGAGAGTTTACAAGTACGGCAAGGCTGTTATGGAGACCGACTGGAGCAGAGTCAAGCCGGAAATAAAGGCTGCTATCGGCAAGAAGACCGACTCGCTGGCCAAGAAGATTCTCGGCAGGGAAGGCAGAGTGGGCATACCTCTGAAAACAAGAGGACTTTTCTTCATGATGAGCATGATGCAGAAGAACGGTTTCAATGAGGCTGATGTGAAATACTGGAAGGATAAAGGCTGGACGCAGGGAAAGCGTCCGTGGAGGTGACAGAATGCGTACAGGTATATACGGCGGAAGCTTCAATCCCGTTCATAACGGGCATATCCATCTTGCAAAGGCTGCTATGAAGGATTTCGGACTGGACAGGATATTCCTGCTTCCCTCAAAAATATCCCCTCACCGTTCAAGCGCTGAATATGCGTCGGGAGAGGACAGGCTGGAGATGCTTCGTCTTGCCTGCGAAGGCACGGAGGGACTGGAAGTTTCGGATTACGAGATTAAAAGCGACCGTGTGAGTTATACTATTTATACAGTAGAGCATTTCCGCAGCCTTTTTCCCGATGATGAACTGTATCTTCTTGTGGGAAGCGATATGCTTCTCTGCTTTGAGAAGTGGTTCAGATTCGAGGACATCCTCTCTCAGGTCACGCTCTGCGCTGTTTCGAGAAATAACGGCGATATGGAAGAACTGAGAGAAGCGGCTTCACGCCTCAGTCAGTACGGATGTATACGCATTTCCGAGACTCCTCCGCTTGAGATATCCTCCTCTCAGATAAGAAAAAATATCGAAAAAAACACTGATTGTACTTGCTATCTTCACAAAAATGTAGTACAATATATAAGATCAAAGGGATTATATTCTGTAAGAGGTGAAGAGATAATGCAGTACGACCCCGAAGATAAAAAGAAATACCTCAAAGCCAATCTTTCCGCAAAGCGTTTCCAGCATTCCATGAATGTTGCGGATGAATGCAGAAAGCTTGCCGAGAAATACGGTGAAGACCCCGATAAGGCCTACTATGCAGGACTCCTCCATGATGTGTGCAAGGAGATGACCGATGCCGATCAGAAGGCACTTGTGGAAAAAAGCGGATTTGCCGTTTGCAGGGAGGAACTGGAAACACGTTCGCTCTGGCACGGCATTGCAGGCGCTTATTTCGTAAAGGAACAGTTCGGCGTTGAGGATTTAGATATCATAAATGCTATCCGATTCCATACAGTCGGAAGGGCAGGTATGTCAAGACTTGAGGAAATAGTCTACCTGGGCGATCTTGTATCTGCCGAAAGAGACTACAAGGACGTTGACAAGATGCGCAAGCTGGTATATACCGATCTCAATGAAGCCATGCTTTACGCATTGGTATTTTCAATAAAATCGGTTATAAAGAAAGGCGGAGTGATTCCTCCGTGTACAGTTGACGCTTACAATTTCTACACAAGACTGCAAAAAGAAGAAAAAAGCAGCAAGGAAACAAAGAGGGCGCTTAAATGAAAAAGAAGAAAATGGATGATAACAGAAACGTATCCCCGAAAGCTGAAAGCGAATTCGCTCCTTCGGAAAAGCCCGTATACCACGGCAGATACGAGAAGGAGTCGGATGGTTCACAGTTCAGCTATGAAGTAGGAACTATGTCTTCTTATCAGGGAAGATATGCCGCAGATACAGATACATCGTACAAGACCGACAGCGTTGAGGAATCTGAATATTTCTACAGGGCAAAGCACGATGCGGGTTCTCTGAGGCCTGCCGTGGAGATAAGACCTGAAATTGACGACGATGACAGCGATACTGCTTCGGAAATGATCGAGAGAAGCCTGAGAAGGGCCGACGAAAAGGTCAGGGCAGAAAGACGCAGAACAGCGTCCGCCGAAGGAAAAAAGCGTCCGGCAAAGAAGAACACAGGCAAAAAAAGCAGCGGCAGGAAAAAGAGAAAACGTGCAAAGACTTCCCGTGATACATGGATAAAGTCGGGTTCACTCATACTCAGTCTGGTGCTGATACTTGCAATGGTGCTGAATATGCCTATCCTGTGGTATAAGAAGTCAGGCCAGCCCGATGAGAGAGTATCCATAATAAGATACCTTAAAAAGTGGCAGCCTACCGTTGACATCGAGGGCGAACTCCAGCAGAATAGCATGGATCTTAAAATAAAGACGGATGTTGTGGAAAGCGATTTTACCGACGGACTTGATCTTCCTCAGCTTGTTGAGGGACAGTATTCCGTTCTTTTTATCGGCTTCGATGAGACAGAACAGCTTACCGATGTGGCTTGGATATGTCAGTTCGATATAGGCGGAGGTATGCTGAATATCCTTCAGATACCAAGAGACCTTGCAGTTCCTGATTATACCAACAGCGTTACCTGCAAGTTCAACAGCGTTTATACGGAAGGCGACCCCTATGTTCAGCCTCCGATACAGCGTGTGGTAAATGCGGTGCAGGAAAACTTCGGTATCCCGATAGATGCATACATCACCACAGCCTGCTTCGATATCGTTGACATGGTAGACCTTGTGGGAGGCATCCCCATGCACGTTGACAACGAGATCATGTATGAGGCTGACAAGATAATTCCCGAAGGCGATGTGACCCTTACAGGCGAACAGGCAGAATGGTTCGTCCGTTTCCGCCGTGAATGGTCTGAGGGCGATATCGGCCGTATGAAGAACCAGAGAAAATTCATGGCTGCGGCTATGGAGAAGCTTCTCAGCATCGTAAAGGACGAGGGAAGAATAAAGCTTTACAGCTACCTCAATGATGTGTACAAGAATCAGTGGATAGCTACTGATATGAGCCTTGAGGACCTGAGCAAGCTTGCGGATTTCGCATCTACGCTCAGCCTTGACAGCGTCAGGGTCAACATGGTACCAGGCGAGGGCGCAAATTATACCGCAGAGGACGGCATGGAGTACAGCTTCTATTCCGTACACAAGTACGCAACAGTTACTATGCTGAACCAGTATTACCGTCCGTATCAGGAAAAACTGAAAACATCGGACGTTGCTCTTGTAGAGTACGTCGAGGACTATAACAACCGTGCTTACGACAACACAGCAGAAACGCTGGATGAAGTCGAAAAATCGGATGAACCAAAGAGACTCAACTAAGAAAGAGGGAAGAAAATGACTGAAAAAGAAAAAATCGAACTTATTGTAAAAACACTGGACCTTAAAAAAGGTGAAGATATACAGGTACTGAAGATAGCTGACCTGACCATACTTGCTGACTATTTCGTAATAGTCAACGGTACCAGCAATACCCATGCAAGAACTCTTGCTGACGAAGTGGAATTCCAGATGTCACAGAAGGGCATCGAGCCCGAAAGACGAGAGGCTGACACAGGAAATACATGGATAATCCTTGACTACGCAGACGTTATCGTTCACGTATTCTACAAGGCTACCCGTGATTTCTACAAGCTTGAAGGTGTATGGGCAGACGGAGAACAGGTAGACATCAGTGATCTTATAACAAAGGACTGATAGCATGAACGCAAAAAATGAAAAGGGCAGAAACTATCTTATAGCAATGGCTGCTTACGTTTTGGTCAAGGCTGTGCTGAATATGATACTTGCAGGCGGATTTTCGCTGAGCGGACTGTTCATCGCACTTGGTACGGCCTGCCTGTTTTTCATATGGATAAAGAAGTTCAACTATGTTATTGCCGCTGTACTGGCGATAATAGTTGCAGTGCATCTCCCCGCAAATCTGGCACATATCGGCTCCAACTGGATATACCTGCTTGAGGGCGCTATAGATATAGTATGTGCTGTGCTTCTTGTGACGAATGAGGACATCAAAGAGAATTTCAGCGGGACCATCAACTTTTCGTAAAAATTATATTTTATAAAGGAATGAAATGATATGAGCAGATATGATTACGCATCTGTAGAAGCTAAATGGCAGAAATACTGGGAGGAACATGAGACCTTCAAGACCGATGTATGGGATTTCAGCAAGCCTAAGTTCTATGCACTCGATATGTTCCCTTATCCGTCAGGAGTAGGCCTCCACGCAGGTCACCCCGAGGGATATACAGCAACTGATATCGTTTCAAGAATGAAGCGTATGCAGGGCTACAATGTACTCCATCCGATGGGATACGACTCATTCGGACTTCCTGCGGAGCAGTATGCTGTAACTACAGGCAATCATCCTAACGGCTTCACACAGGAGAATATCAAGACTTTCTCCAAGCAGCTGAAGGAGCTGGGATTTGACTATGACTGGTCAAAGATGATAGCTACTTCCGACCCTGAGTTCTACAAGTGGACACAGTGGATATTCAAGCAGCTTTTTAAGGATGGCTATGCAAAGTACATAGATATGCCTGTAAACTGGTGTGAGGAGCTGGGAACAGTTCTCTCAAATGATGAAGTTATCGACGGAAAGTCCGAAAGAGGCGGCTATCCTGTTGTAAGAAAGAATATGAAGCAGTGGGTGATCGACCAGCCTGCATTTGCTGAAAAGCTTCTGGAAGGCCTTGACGAGATCGACTGGCCTGAATCCACAAAGGCTATACAGCGCAACTGGATAGGCAAGTCAACAGGTGTTGAAGTTGAGTTCGATATCGTAGGCGGAGGAAAGTTCTCCATCTTCACGACCTGTATCGAAACTATATACGGTATCACATTCATGGTACTCGCTCCCGACGGCGCAGTTACAGAAAGCCTTCTCGACCGTGTACAGAACAGGGAAGAAGTCGAAGCTTACATTGCTGAGACAAAGAAGAAGAATGACATGGACCGTACAGAACTGAACAAGACAAAGTCAGGCTGTGAACTGAAGGGCGTTACCTGTATCAACCCTGTAAACGGCAAGGAAGTCCGTATGTTCATCGGCGATTTCGTACTTGCAAGCTACGGCACAGGTGCAGTTATGGCTGTTCCGAGCCACGATCAGCGTGACTTTGAGTACGCTGTTGCTCACAATATAGATATGATCCAGGTAATCGACGGCAAGGACGGCCACATCGATGTTTCCGAAGCTGCTATGGAAAAGACAGAGTATCTGGGCAAGGGCTACAAGCTCATCAACTCCGAGGAATTCACAGGTCTCACTGTTGAGGAAGCAAAGGAAGCCATCACACAGAAGCTGGAGAAAATGGGCAGAGCAAAGCGCACTGTCAACTATCATTTCCGTGAGTGGATATTCGCAAGACAGCGTTACTGGGGCGAGCCTGTTCCTGTAGTTCACGGCGAAGACGGACAGATCCACGCTCTCGACGATTCGGAACTTCCTCTCATCCTGCCTGAACTGGACGACTACAAGGGCAAGGGCGGAAAGGCTCCCCTTGAGAATGCAACAGAGTGGAAGAAGTACGACAAGAACGGCATCAAGGGCACAAGAGAAACTTCAACAATGCCCGGAAGCGCAGGTTCGAGCTGGTACTATTTCAGATATATCGATCCCCACAACGATAAGGAATTCGCAAATCAGGAACTCCTGAAGCACTGGATGCCTGTAGACCTCTACATCGGCGGTCCTGAGCACGCAGTAGGTCACCTTATTTATTCACGTATCTGGAACAGATACCTCTACGACAAGGGCCTTGCACCAACTAAGGAGCCTTTCAAGAAGCTTGTTCATCAGGGCATGATCCTCGGTGAGAACGGCATAAAGATGGGTAAGCGCTTCCCTGAGTTCGTTGTAAATCCTTCTGATATCGTAAGAGACTACGGCGCAGACACACTCCGTCTCTATGAGATGTTCATGGGACCTCTCGAGGTAAGCAAGCCATGGAGCAAGAACGGCGTTGAAGGCGCAAAGAGATTCATTCAGAGAGTTTGGAACTTCTTCACGGAAGCTGAAAATCTCACGGACGACAATGACGGTTCACTGACAAAGGTCTACCACAAGACAGTCAAGAAGGTAACAGATGACTATGAGAAGCTGGCATTCAACACAGCTATCAGCCAGATGATGATATTCGTCAACGAAGTATACAAGGTAGGCAAGTGCCCGAGAGAGTACGCTGAAGGCCTTATCAAGATGCTGTCATGCATCACTCCTCACATGGGTGAAGAGATCTGGAACATCATGGGTCACGATGATACTATCGCATTCGAGAGCTGGCCTACATACGATGAGGCTCAGCTGGTAGAGGATACCGTAGAGATCGTCGTACAGGTGAACGGCAAGCTGAAGGCAAAGCTGAATATCGCAGTTGACGCAGACAAGGACAGCGTTATTGCTATGGCTATGGAAGATGAGAAGGTCAAGGAATCTGTTGACGGAAAGAATATCGTAAAACAGATATATGTACCAAATAAACTTGTTAATATTGTTGCAAAATAACGATTTTGGGGAAAAATAAAAAAAAGCTTGACATATCTTTTGAAATGTGATAAACTTATATTATATTATTATTAATAATTTGTATATCTGCTGTTCTTTCAGGGTATAGCTGACTAACACCTTTATAGGTGATTAGCATAGAAGCAGAGAGCTCTTGGCTCCTGCAACCTCTGAACAAGGGAGGGAAAATTAGTGGCAGAAGTTCGTGTTGGCAAAAATGAGTCTCTTGACACAGCTCTTAAGAGATTTAAGAGATCATGTGCAAAGGATGGCGTTATTGCTGAGGTTCGTAAGAGAGAACACTACGAGAAGCCTTCGGTTAAGCGTAAGAAGAAGTCTGAGGCAGCTCGTAAGCGTAAGTATTGATCTTGCGAAAAGTTATTCATGTTGATAAAAGCGGGCTGCGGCTCGCTTTTTCATTTATGCTTATTATTTCTGTGGCATTGTGCCTGTGGGAGTTGACTAAAGATTTGAGACTGTTGAACAAGGTCACTATGACCGAAGCTGATTTCGCATTCAGGAAAACTGTGGATATCACGCCCGATTTTCTGAAAAGCCACGGTATAAAGGGACTTATCCTGGATGTGGACAATACCCTTACCACTCACGATAATCCCGTGCCTGCGGAAGGAATAAAGGAATGGCTGGAGAATATGCGCAGCAGCGGCATAAAGCTTATTATCGTCTCAAACAACCATCCCGAGAGAGTAAAGCCTTTCGCCGATCCTCTCGGCCTTGATTTTGTCAGCGACAGTGGCAAGCCTCTCAGAAAAGGCTATACCGCCGCTATGAAGAAAATGGGACTGACACAGAAGGAGACAGCAGCAGTAGGCGATCAGCTGTTTACCGACATATGGGGAGCGAATTTCGCTCATATAACATCGATTTACGTAAAGCCAATAGAGCTTGAAGGCAGACATAAAAGATTCATCAGATTCAAAAGGGTGCTGGAAAAACCGTTCCTGCCCCATGAATACATCAAGCCCTGAATCGCAGGGCGGGAAAGGATAGAAATATGATAAAGAAGATACTTGTTATTCACGGTCCTAACCTTAATCTGTTAGGCGAGCGTGAGCCGGGGATCTACGGTGATTCGTCAATTGAGGTGCTCAACAGCAATATCATCGACCGTGCAGAGGAACAGGGAATGAGCTGTGATGTGTTCCAGTCAAATCACGAGGGAGCTATCATTGACAAGCTTCACGCCGCAAGAACTGAGTTTGACGGAGTTATCCTCAATGCAGGCGCTTACACACACTACAGCTATGCCATCAGAGATGCTATAGCTGCAATAAAGATACCCGTTATCGAGGTACACATAAGCAACGTTTTCGCAAGAGACGGCTTCCGTTCAAATTCCGTTATCGCTCCTGTATGCAAGGGCAGCATAAGCGGCTTCGGCTTCGGCAGCTATTACCTTGCTGTTCAGGCACTTTCCGAACTTTAAGGCGGTGAGCTGATGAACAGATTTGACAAGCTTTTTGAGAGGTTCGATTCGGCGGACTGCGCCCTTATAACCTCAGACATAAACAGACGCTATTTCACAGGAATGAAATCTTCGGCAGGAGTTATACTTGCTTTCCCTCAGAAAGCCTATCTGCTCATAGATTTCAGATACATCGAAAAGGCAAGAGCAACAGTTACGGATGCGGAAGTCATTGAACTGAAAAGACTCTTTCCGCAGATAATGGAGCTTCTCAAAAAGCACGAAGCTTCAAGCATGGCTATAGAGTCCGAGACTATGACGGTAAAGGAACTGAATACCTACCGCCATTTCTTCAGCGATATTACAATTCTTTCCGATGATTCACTCAGCAACAGCATCTCATCACTGCGAATGATAAAGGATGAGAACGAACTGGAATGCATTAAAATGGCTCAGCGTATTGCGGAGATGTCCCTTGAGGAACTTCTTCCCTTTATTAAAGCAGGCAGAACTGAGCGTGAGATAGCCCTTGAACTGAACAGACTCATGTTCAAAAATGGTGCAGAGGATCTTTCCTTTGAGACTATCGTCCTCGCAGGAAAGAACACTTCAATGCCTCACGGTGTTCCCTCCGATAAAAAGGTGGAGGAAGGCGAATTCGTCCTCATGGACTTCGGTGCGGTCTACAACGGCTACCACAGCGATATGACCCGTACAGTCTGCGTAGGCAAGCCCTCTGAGGAAATGGAGAAGGTCTACAGCATAGTTCTTCAGGCACAGGAGGCAGGCATTGCAGCTGCAAGAGCAGGAATAGTCGGCAGCGCACTTGACAAGGTGTCCCGTGACATTATAGAAAAAGCAGGCTACGGCGAATGCTTCGGACATTCCCTTGGCCACGGTGTAGGCCTTGAGATACACGAAAAGCCGAATGCATCGCCTAACTACAAGCTTCCCCTGAGCAGCGGAGCAGTCGTTACGGTAGAGCCGGGCATCTATATCGAAGGCAAGTTCGGTGTCAGAATTGAAGATTTTGTCATTTTGACCGAAAATGGCTGCGAAAATCTGACGAAATGTGCAAAAAATCTTATAACTTTAGATTAATATCACTTTAGGTATTGCATTGATACCCGTTTTATGGTATAATAAAGCGTAATATAATTTGGAAAATACGGAGGTATTTATAATGATTTCAGCAGGAGATTTCAGAAACGGCGTTACTTTTGAGCTTGACGGACAGGTTGTTCAGGTAATCGAATTCCAGCACGTTAAGCCGGGTAAGGGTGCCGCTTTTGTAAGAACTAAATACAAGAACGTTATCACAGGTTCAGTTGTCGAGACTTCTTTCAACCCAACAGCTAAGTTCCCAACAGCTTACGTTGAGAGAAAGGATATGCAGTACAGCTACAACGACGGTGATCTCTACTACTTCATGGACCTTGAGACTTATGAGCAGGTTCCGATCAGCGCAGACAAGCTTCCTGACAGCTTCAAGTTCGTTAAGGAAGATATGATCTGTAAGGTACTTTCATACAAGGGCAGCGTTTTCGGCGTTGAGCCGCCTAACTTCGTTGAGCTGGTTGTTACTCAGACAGACCCAGGCTTCAAGGGCGATACAGCTACAAACGCTACAAAGCCTGCTACTGTTGAGACAGGTGCAGAGATCAAGGTTCCTCTCTTCATCGATGAAGGCGAGAAGATCCAGATCGATACAAGAACAGGCGAATATATGTCCAGAGCATAATCAGGACTTTTAACTTATATTTATACATCGGGAGGAGGAGCTTGAAATGAAGCTTACCGAGAAAATGTCATATTTACAGGGACTCCTTGAAGGTCTCGAAATTGACAAGTCAACCAAAGAGGGCAAGGCTCTCACACAGATGGCTGATGTACTGTCAGAAATGGTGCTCTACGTTGAGGACCTTCAGTCACAGGTAGACGAACTTACAGAGCTTTGCGATATCCTTGATCAGGATCTTGGCGCTGTTGAGGATGATCTCTATGAGGACGACCTCGAATGCGGCGAATGCAGCGGCGACTGCGACACCTGCGATGAGGACGACGGAGACTGGGATTCCTATGACTGGGAAGACGAAGATGATTTCGATTTTGATGAGGACGACGATGAGCTTTATGAGATCAC
>CADBAC010000015.1:10793-12809 GCA_902792495.1 Ruminococcus flavefaciens
TGCGGAGATACTATTCTCCTTGACGAGGGTATGATCGAAGAAGGCTCTATGAACTGCCCGAACTGCAACGAGCTTCTTGAGTTCGATTACGACGACCTTACAATTGAGGAAGTTGAAGAGCTTAACGAAGAAGCTGAAAAGACAGAAGAATAATCAATAAACGGTCGGATCTGTTCCGACCGTTTTTGCTGAATGGTATAGGTGAAAGAGTATGAAAAATAAAAAGGCACTCTCCCTTGTGCTGTCGGCAGGAATGCTCTTTTCTGCGGCGGCGTTTTCGGTTCCTGCGGCTGTTTATGCGGATGTTCAGCTTCAGGACAGCCCTCTCTCTTACGAAAACAATGGCTACGAAATAAAAATAACCTCCTGCGACAATTCCTACAGCGGCGAGGTGAAAGTTCCCTCGGAGATAGACGGGCTCCCTGTTACTGTTATCGGCGAAGGAGCGTTCAAGAACTGCTTCCGTGTTAAAAAGCTGGAACTGCCCGAAACTCTTGTACGTGTGGAGCATGAAGCTTTTTTCAATATGATAGGACTTGACGAACTGACCATCCCGAAAAATGTCAGCACCCTCGGAAACTACGCAATAGGTGATAATTCGGACTTTCCGCTGAAAGTTACCTTTGAGTCTGCGGATACGAATTTTTCTTCCGCCTGCTTTGACTGCGTAAAGGAAAGCGGCAGCGAAAAGCGCAGTGAACTTACACTGATAGGTACTGCGGATTCCTATGCAATAAAGTTCGCTAAAGGCTGGAAAATGAAGTACAAGGTAGTCGGCGGGGAAACTGCTTCAAATGAGAAAAAAGAAGTTACCGCTGACGGCATGGTTTATAATGTCTACTCCGACCACGCAGAGCTTATTTCAAGCGATGAGGATATCACGGGCAAGGTGGTCATCCCATCGGAAGTTGAGGGAGTACCTGTCCGTAAAATAGGCGAAAGCGCTTTCACAGGCCGAAAGATAGAAGAAGTCGTAATTCCCGTGAGCGTTCGTGAGATAGGTAGGGCGGCATTTGCTTCGACGGAGCTGAAAAAAGTAGTTGTGCCGTATTCGGTCACAAAAATCGCTAAGGAAGCGTTTATCAGCGATCAGCTTGAATCGGTAGTTATACTCAATGAACGCTGTGAGATAGCGGATGATGACTCAACTATCGCAAACAAGTATCCGCTCAGCGAGGGAAGATACGTTTACGGCGGAGTTATCACAGCTCCGAAAAATTCTACAGCTGAGACCTACGCAAAGGCATGGGGCTATGAATTCAAAGAGCCGGGAATCGTTGAAACTGCCGATATACTGTACGGCGACGCAAACGATAACGGCGAAGTCGATCTTTCCGATGCTGTTATAATAATGCAGTCATTGTCAAATCCTGCTAAATACAGCCTTTCTGCAAACGGCAGCAAGGCGGCGGACGTTACAGGCGGCGGTGACGGCGTTACAAATAAGGACGCTCTTGCGATACAGCGATTAATGCTGGGGCTTATTGATTCTCTTCCCGAGAAATAAATTTATATTTTAACTGCAACACTTCTGCCTCCTCTGATGTATGTGTATATGAAAGCGGAAAACGAGAGTTTTCTCTTACACGCAAAAACATAATGAGGAGGTATTCTTATGAAAACTAAAAAAGCATTATCTTTTATTCTTTCAGCAGGAATGTTTCTCAGCGGAATGACCTGCGCTGTTCCGTCTGCCGTCAGTGCGGAAGAAGAACAGACTTCATCTTACAGTCAGGAGGAAATGAGACAGTTCATTCAGATAGGCCCCATGTTCTTCCGCTGTGACCTTGAACACGCTGTACTTGTGGATTTTGACAAGACCTATGAGGGCGAGGTAGAGATACCTGCATATGTTCAGGGAGTTCCTGTCACAGCACTGGGAAACCGCTGTCTTGCATTTGCTGACGGTATCACAAAGCTCACTATTCCCGAAACAGTGAGAACCATAGGCAATGCGGCATTGTATGATCTTTATAATATAAAGGAACTCATCATCCCTGCAAGCGTTGAAACCAT
>CADBAC010000016.1 GCA_902792495.1 Ruminococcus flavefaciens
CAGATATTCCAAGCGGGAATTTATCAACAGTTATTTCTTCTGCATCTCCATAGTTGTTTATGATTTCCTCGATTCGAGCCTTTTCTTTTTCAGGGAAAAACTCTATTGATGTATTATTATCCAAACTATAAAAACAAATTGCTGGAATATATAAGGAAGATATTCTTCTTAATAATACATAATCTCCTTCTTGTTCGATTTTTAAATCTTTTTTAAAAAGTGTCTTATAATACTTCACTGGCTTTCTACTGTTCTTCCTTTTATATTTGGCAAATACACCTTCATATTTATCTCCTTGTCCTTTTCCAAATCCTTTTTTAGCAATATCTACCCAGTTTCCACAACACGAAAAATAGAAATTTCCTTTAGCAAAATTATCAATATACTCAATTGGCATGATTTTAAATAAAAAATATACATCAACGGTGTTGCTCATATAAAAACCTCCGATAATTCTTTCTAATCAATACATAAATGTCTGCTGATTTAGCAATTACAAGAATTCTTTTCAAATATCATAGCACACATACTCGAAAAAGTCAATTAGCATCACAGCGCAATGCACTGGGGAAAAACATACTTTTGCTGCGCCTTTCACAAGAATTATTACAATCATTCCGATATGCTGGACTCTGGTAGTTTTATCGGATATAATGGATTTACGATAAAACTTTTGGAGTAACGATTATGTTGAAAACACCTGAATTGGCAATGCCTAAATCACGCAAGGTCACGACTTTCTGCAACGGTAGAAAAGAAGTCTGGAACGACCGTGAAGACGCACAAGTGTATTTTCTTGAACTTATGATGTCCACCGACGGTGAGGAACACGACCGAGCAGAGTGCGTTTATATTCAGCTTATGCACGGACTTGATGAGTGCAGTGACGAGGACTAGTAATCAAAAAAGGCTTTGCAGAAATGTGATGGAGTTATCTCCGCCCATGTGTGCAGGTGGAGATAATTCTCTCTATCTTTCGCTTCTCATCTTCCGATACTCCGACGGTGAAACACCAACGTGCTTATGAAACAGCCTGCTGAAATAAAGAGCGTTATCATATCCGACAGCCTCGGCAATTTCAGAAATATTGTATTCGGTGGTTTCCAGCAGACTTTGTGCGTTTGCCATTCGTAGGGAGAGGATATACTGCATCGGAGTAACCTTCAGAATTTGCTTGAAGCTTCGTATAAACCAACAGGTGCTCATATGACGTGACTCGGCGTATTCATCAATGTTCAGAGGCTTGTTGTAATTTTCATTGAAATAATGGGTAGCACGTTCAATCTCGTTCTGAATGTCGCTGCCCGATTTTTTTCCTTCTTTGATATAACGGTTAATCATAATGAAGATATGGCGCAACGTAATCGCAATCAATTCCTCGTAATTCTGACGGCACAGTTGCAGCTCCTGAATAATCTGACGATACAGCCACGCATAATCGGGAGAATTTCCTGTATAGAACACGTTTTTATTATTCGGTATTTCGTAGTTATCCAGAATACCCTCTACCATTCGCCCCGTGAAATGCACCCAGTAAACCTCGGTTTTTTCGGGAGCATAATAATAGTAAAATTGTATCTCACCCGGTCGGAAAAGTATCATATTTCCCTCAGTTATGATTGTTTCTTTTCCCTGCAGACCATCAAAATAGAAATGTCCCTTGCCTTTGGCTATGTATAAAAGCTGATAGTCACGTCTGCCTGTGGGACGCTCCGTTGAAACAACAGGGCGGCTGTGCACACGATAATATCCGCAGCTTGTAACAACAAGTGATTTGCTTGTATCAACCATATCATTCAGAGAATTGTGTAAATACGCAACGTTTGTAAACATAACCATAACTCCTTTCGTTTTTATCAGTATAGCATATTATAAGCTGAATTTCAATGTTTTGTATCATTTTGTGCATATTTTAGTCTATTGTGTTTATTGTTTACGCTTAAAAACCGTGTTAGAATATAATCAGGAAAAACAAAGGCGCCTTTAAACGGAAACAGTATTCACCCGTTATGTGAGTGCTGCTTCGGTGCAAAACTCGAGACTTGAAAAGGCAAACGAAGACTGGGACAAGGCTCACAGCAACTAAGGAGGAAATATCATGAAACCTACACTTGAATGGCTCGCAAATCCTGAAATTTATGAAGTTAACCGTGAAAAGGCACACTCAGACCATACATATACAACAAAGGACGGAAATCTCCGTCAGAGCCTGAACGGTACTTGGAAATTCAACTACACCGAACATCCCGACAGCAGACCTGCTGACTTCTACAAGACAGATTTTGATGTAACAAGCTTTGATGACATCATCGTCCCCGGACACATTCAGTTACAGGGCTACGATAAGCCACAGTATGTAAACACACAGTACCCTTGGGAGGGTCACGAACAGCTTGTACCTCCGCAGATACCAAAGAAACGCAATCCTGTGGGAAGTTATGTTAAGTTCTTTGACGTTGACAAGGAACTTCTCGGCAAGAAAACCTTTATCAGCTTTCAAGGCGTGGAAACTGCAATCTATGTATGGCTCAACGGCGAGTTTGTAGGTTACTCCGAGGACAGCTTTACACCTTCCGAATTCAATATTACTCCTTATCTCAAGGAAAAGAACAACAAGCTTGCGGTTGAGGTTTACCGTTACAGCACAGCAAGCTGGCTTGAAGACCAGGATTTCTGGAGGTTTTCGGGCATCTTCCGTGACGTGTATCTTTACGCTGTTCCTGAAATTCACGTTCGTGATATGAAGGTTATCGCAGACTATGATTACGAAAACGGCAACGGTATTCTTGCAACCGAGCTTGATATTATCGGCGACAGCGATTATGAAATAAAGCTTACTCTCACTGACAAGAACGGTATCAAGGTGTATGAGGGCAATACTGCAAATGTATCAGCTTCGATACCTGATATTATGCCTTGGAGTGCAGAACAGCCCAACCTCTATACAATAACTGCTGAGATTTCATCAGATAGTGAAATTATTGAAACCGCTGAAACAAAGATCGGCTTCCGTACCTTTGAGTTGAAAGACGGCATTATGTGTCTGAACGGCAAGAGAATTGTTTTCAAGGGCATCAACCGTCACGAGTGGAACGCAGAGGGCGGCAGAGTTGTTACCGAGGATGATATGCTTTGGGATATCCGCTTCATGAAGCAGAACAATATCAACGCAGTCCGCACCTGCCACTATCCGAACAACTCTCTTTGGTATCAGCTTTGCGATGAGTATGGCATTTACCTTATTGCCGAAACAAATCTCGAAAGCCACGGCACTTGGCAGAAGATGGGTGCTTGTGAGCCGTCAATAAATGTTCCTGCTTCACTTCCCGAATGGAAGGAAGCCTGCCTCGACAGAGCAAGGTCAATGTATGAGCGTGACAAAAACCACGCAAGCGTGCTGATATGGAGCTGCGGAAACGAAAGCTACTGCGGTGATGATATTGCGGCAATGGCTGACTACTTCCACGAGGTTGACAGCACAAGACTTGTTCACTACGAGGGTGTTGTGTGGAACAGAAAATACGACCACATCACCGATATGGAAAGCAGAATGTATGCAAAGCCTGACGAGGTTGAGGAATACCTGAAACAGAACACAGGAAAGCCCTACATCAGCTGTGAATACATGCACGCTATGGGCAACTCCCTCGGCGGTATGAAGCTTTACACCGACCTTGAAGATAAATATGAAGCATATCAGGGCGGCTTTATCTGGGACTACATCGACCAGTCACTTTACAAGGACGGAGTGCTTGTTTACGGCGGCGATTTTGATGACAGAGCAAGCGATTACGGCTTCTGCACAAACGGTATTGTTTACGCTGACCGCACATATTCTCCAAAGGTAAGCGAAGCGAAGCGGCTCTACTCCAACATCAGAATGAGTCTTGAGAACGGTGTGCTGACCGTAGAAAACAGAAACCTTTTCACTGATACAAGCGGATATATCTTCAAGGTAACTCTTGAAAAGGAGGGCGACATCCTCAGTGCAGAGGAGCACCGCCTGAACATCTCCGCAGGGGAAGCAGGCAGCGTGAAGCTTGGTCTGGATATTCCCGAAAACGGCGGCGAATATGTTCTGACAGCCTACGCAGTTCTTGCAGAGGACACGATCTGGGCAGAAAAGGGACACGAGATATCCTTTGCACAGCAGATCGTAAAAACTCCCGAGATCACAGCCCCGATGACTGCTCATAAGGCAGAGATAGTGTACGGCGATTTCTGTATCGGAGTAAACGGCGAGGGCTTCTCGATGCAGTTCGACAAGCGTGAGGGCGGCGTAAGCTCGCTGGTCTACAACGGAGTTGAGTACATCACAAGAGCGCCTAAGGTAAGCTTTTTCAGAGCGCACACCGATAACGATACAGGCGCGGGCTACCCTTGCGAGAATGCACAGTGGCAGATCGCAGGAAAATGTGCAAAGCTTCTCGGTTTTGAAACAAAAGAAAACGCTGACAGCCTTGAAGTAACATTCAAGTTCCTTGCACCCACTGTTCCGTCATTTGAATACAAGGTTACATATATCGCATATTTCGACGGCAGACTTGGCGTAAAGGCTGAGTATGACGGAGTAAAGGGACTTTCCGATATGCCAGTATTCGCAATGGATTTCAAAATGAAGAAGCAGTATGACAAGTTCACATTCTACGGAATGGGTCCTGATGAAAACTACATCGACAGAAACAACGGTGCAAGACTTGGTGTATACACATTAACTGCACTGGAAAACTTCACAAAGTATCTTAACCCACAGGAATGCGGCAACAGAACAGGCGTGAGATATGTAAATGTATATGAAGAAAACGGAGCAGGTCTTAATTTCACAGCAACAGAAAATCCCTTTGAAATGAGTGTTCTTCCATATAACGCATACGAGCTCGACAACGCTATGCACCGTGACGAGCTACCTGACCCAACTTACACTTGGGTACGCATTGCCGCAAAGCAGATGGGCGTTGGCGGCGATGACAGCTGGGGAGCGCCCGTACACAAGGAATTCAAGATAAACAGCGAAGAAGCAATGTCTCTTGAATTTATCGTATCTTCCCTTTGATATCATAGGAGATGATTTTATGAATATTACCGATACTTTACAGAGTATTGAAAACAATGAATTTACAAAAGTCTTTTCAGAGCTTTATGGTACAGGCGATGACACTATGACATATCAGAAACAGCGCTATCTTGACGCAGTAAGCAGCTTTGCAAAGCTGTATCCCGACAGAAAGGATATCCGTATCTTCTCCGCATCCGGCAGAACTGAAATCGGAGGCAACCACACCGACCACCAGCACGGCTGCGTGCTGGCGGCGGCTGTAAATCTTGATGCTATCGGCGTTGTAGCCTTTCACAATGACGGAGTTATCCGCATTAAATCCGAGGGATATAATCCTTTTACTGTAAATCTGAGCGATATTTCCGTTCAATCGGGTAATACAGGCACAGCCGCAATCGTAAGCGGTATAGCGACAAGATTTATGGATATGGGTGTTAAAATCGGCGGTTTTGATTTATATTGCACCTCTGACGTAATCTGCGGAAGCGGAATTTCTTCATCAGCCGCTTTTGAAACGCTGATTGGTACAATAATAGATACCTATTATAACGATAATAAGGCAGGAGCAGTTGAAATCGCAAAAATCGGACAGTTTGCCGAAAATGTTTATTTCGGCAAGAACAGCGGTCTTATGGATCAGATGGTTTCTTCTGTGGGAGGCTTGGTGTTCATCGACTTTTCAGATACGGAGCAGCCAAAGGTTGAAGGCTTCAGCTGTGATTTTGAGGAATACGGCTACTGCCTGTGCATTACCGATACAAAGAGCAGTCACGCTGACCTTACTGATGATTATACCGCAATCAGAAATGAGATGGAGAATATTGCAAAGCATTTCGGCAAGACCCATCTGAGATTTGTGAATGAGCTTTTATTTTACAATGAAATTCCGAAGCTCCGTGAAACCTGTTCTGATAGAGCAATAATCCGAGCAACGCATTTCTTTGAGGAAAACAATCGTGCAAAATTTGAAGCTTCTGCTTTGAAAGATGGAAACTTTGAATACTTCCTTGAGCTTGTAAGGCAGTCGGGACGTTCTTCAGAAGCGTATCTTCAGAATCATTATTCCTGCTCCGACCCTGAAAATCAGGCAATAACCCTTGCTGTTATGCTCAGCAGAAGATTTCTTGGCAATAGCGGAGCAGTAAGAGTACACGGCGGCGGTTTTGCAGGAACAATTCAGGCATTCGTTCCCGTTGGTCTTGTTGATGACTATATCAATGAAATGAACAGGATTTTCGGAGAAAAATCTTGTACAAAAATGAAAATCCGTCCCGTAGGCGGTGTAGAGATTACTAAGGAGTGATTTTATGGCTATTCTGGTACTTGGCGGAGCAGGCTATATCGGCTCACATACCGCACTTGAACTTGTAAAAGCAGGAAACGAAGTTGTTATAGCAGATAATCTTGTTACGGGATATCGTAAGGCGATTCCCGAAGGGGCAAAATTCTATGAAGGCGACCTCCGTGATTTTGACTTCCTCAACAAGCTTTTTCAGCAGGAGAAAATCGACGCTGTAATTCACTTTGCGGCTTACTCCCTCGTTGGCGAGAGCGTTACAAATCCGCTGAAATATTACGACAACAATCTTTATGGCACTAAAGTGCTTCTCGAAGCAATGGTGAAGAACAATGTGGGCAAAATCGTGTTCTCATCAACAGCCGCTACATACGGCGAGCCTGAGAATATTCCTATTCTTGAAACCGACAGAACCTGTCCGACAAACCCATATGGCGAAACAAAACTTGCTATGGAAAAAATGTTTAAGTGGACAGCAGAGGCTCATGGTCTGAGATATGTTTCACTCCGTTACTTCAACGCTTGCGGTGCTGATGAAAGCAGCATAATCGGCGAGGCACACAACCCTGAAAGCCACCTCATTCCGCTTATTCTTCAAGTGCCAAACGGCAAGCGTGAAACAATCTCCATTTATGGAACTGACTACGATACACCTGACGGAACTTGTATCCGTGACTATATCCACGTTACCGACCTTGCACAGGCCCATATTCTTGCTGTGCAGTATCTCAATAACGGCGGCAAGAGCGACATTTTCAACCTTGGCAACGGCGTAGGCTACTCCGTTCGTGAGGTAATCGAAACCGCAAGAAAGGTTACGGGACACCCGATTCCTGCAACTGAAACTTCAAGGCGTGCAGGCGACCCTGCAAGACTTGTCGCATCCAGCGAAAAAGCAAAATCCGTTCTCGGCTGGAAGCCTGTTCACGACAGCCTTGAAGAAATCATTGCAAGTGCTTGGAACTGGCACAAGAATCATCCGAATGGTTATGACGAATAATAGGGGGCGAAAGTATGATTTGCAATGATGTACAAAAGCTTATTGACTATGCAATAAAAAAGGAGCTTATAACAAACGACGATATCTATGTTGTCCGCAATCAGCTTATGGAAGCATTGAAGCTTACCGATTGGGAGGAGAATTTGTCGGAATGTTCAGATGAAACTATTGATGAAATTCTTGCTCCGCTGGTGAAGTACGCTTGCGAAAAAGAAATAATCAGCGACACGTCGAACTCCCATGACTTATTTGATACAAAGCTTATGGGTATTCTTACTCCAATGCCCAGAGAGGTCGTTGCAGAATTCAACAAGCGTTACACAGCAAATCCAAAGGAAGCTACCGACTGGTATTTCGATTTCAGCAAGAAGCTGAACTATGTACGTGCAGGACGAATTGAGAAAGACCTGAAATGGACTTATGACTGCGAGTACGGCAGGATTGACATTACAATAAATTGCTCCAAGCCCGAAAAAGACCCCCGTGACATTGCTGCGGCAAAAACACAGAAAGTGTCAGCTTATCCTGAATGTCAGCTCTGTCCTGAAAATGCAGGCTTCGCTGGTCACGCAACACACCCTGCAAGACAAAATCTTCGTCCCGTTCCTTTAACCGTGAACAATGAAAAATGGCAGTTGCAGTATTCGCCTTACGGTTATTACAACGAACATTGTATTGTGTTTAACGAAAAACATATCCCGATGAAAATTGATGATGAGGTGTTTGAAAAGCTGTTTGATATTGTGGATTATCTTCCGCACTATTTTGTAGGCTCGAATGCGGATTTGCCGATTGTCGGCGGCTCGATTTTAAGTCACGAACATTTTCAGGGCGGAAATTACACCTTTGCAATGGCAAAAGCACCCATTGAAACCGAGTTTGAAATAAAGGCTTACCCAGCTGTAAAAGCAGGGATTGTGAAATGGCCTATGTCGGTTATCCGTGTTGCGTCCGAGGACAGAAAGCAGCTGTCGGAATGCTGTGCTGATATTCTTGCCAAATGGAGAGGGTACTCCGATGAAGGCGTGTTCATCTTTGCTGAAACAGATGGAGAACCGCACAACACAATTACTCCTATTGCAAGAAAAAACGGTAATGTTTACGAGTGCGATCTCGTACTCAGAAACAATATCACGACAGAGGAACGTCCTCTTGGCGTATATCATCCAAATCCGTCGCTTCATCATATCAAGAAAGAAAACATCGGTCTGATTGAGGTTATGGGACTTGCTGTGCTTCCTGCAAGACTTGCAAAGGAAATAAATATGCTTGAAACAGCAATGCTTAATAAGGAGAACCTTTATAACTACCCTGAACTGACACAGCACGCTGAATGGGCAGAGAATATTTTAAAGCGTTATCCCGATTTCAGCAAAGAAAATGCGAGAGCAATTCTGGAACAGGAAATTGGTAAAGTCTTTCTGGAAGTTCTTGAGGATGCTGGTGTGTTCAAAAGGAATGAGAACGGACAAAAAGCATTTAAGGAATTTATTACAAGCATCAATGAATAAAACAAGAGCAGTACCGCAATTAAGCGATACTGCTCTGTCTGTTTATACATTAGCCACCTTTTAGTCAATAACCATTAGTATTTTGGAATACTTCTGTATGGTCATCGCCATAAATGTAGTGCCTTTTGTTATGTCCTCAGACGAACGGAAATGCCCCTCAGCACCTTTCAAGCCTGCGGAGCGGAAAACTATAACCACCTGAAAAGAAAAGACCTGAGAAATGCTTGTATGAGCAAATCTCAGGTCTTTGTCTGCTATTCAGGCAGTTATTTCGTTGCACGCCATAATGCCGATCTGAACCTCAGAGTAACGGAAAGCGAGTGTGTCATTAGACTTGCGGCATTTATGCGCAATACTGGCATTCCCTGGGCTTTCACTTACGGCAACCACGATACCGAGTCGCTTGCATCTGCAAACAAGCAGGAGCTGAATGAGGTATACAAGTCGCTGTCTTTCAAGACTTCGGGCAATCTGCTTTACCCCTACACCCAGCCCGATGTTATGGGCAGGAACAATCAGCTTATCGAGATACGAAACTCCGACGGCACGCTGAACACGGGGCTTTTCATGATTGACTCAAACGCCTACACGGGCGAGGGCATCAACGTTTATGATTATATCCACGACGATCAGGTGGACTGGTATGCCGATGAAGTCCAGCGAATGAACGCTGAGGCAGGTCACACGGTAAATTCAATGGTGTTCTTCCATATCCCCTTGCAGGAGTACAAGACCGCCACCGAACTTTATCTTGACGGCAGAGACGAGGTGAAATACTTCTACGGTGAAAACCCCGGCGACCACGGCGGTATCACCAACGATCTTGTGTGCTGCTCGGATTATCCCAGCAAGATGTTCGACACCGCCCTTGAGCTTGGCAGCACTACGGGATTCTTCTGTGGTCACGACCACTACAACAATGCGTCAATCGAGTACAAGGGCATCCGCCTGACCTACGGCATGAGCATCGACTACCTCGCAATGCCCGGCATTGAAAAGGAAACAAAACAGCGTGGTGCTGAACTGATTACCATTCACGCCGACAGCACATGGGAGTCAGAACAGATACCGCTTGATTCTATAACATAACAAAAAGCAGATGCTTTCTACCGTGAAAGCATCTGCTTCTTTAAGAGGACAGCTTTGAGTAAGCTATACCTTTGTCTGTC
Organism: Ruminococcus flavefaciens; assembly: GCA_902792495.1. Lineage (GTDB taxonomy): Bacteria > Bacillota > Clostridia > Oscillospirales > Ruminococcaceae > Ruminococcus > Ruminococcus flavefaciens_Z. The sequence continues at coordinate 10,034 of CADBAC010000016.1, forward strand.
CGTTAGTATGCTTTTAAAAGCTACTGCCACTCTGTTAAGGCAATAATAGTCAATCAGCACAGGACGCATTTCTCCATTCTCACTGAGAGATTTTTTCAGTTGGCTAATGTGACATTCCTGTCAAAAATATGAAACCTGTGTGAAAATTAGCACTCTCCCCTTGACAGTGCTAATTCAGAGTGCTATAATATAGTTAGAACAAAGGAACAGAGAAGCACCAAAGGATCCGGGTGCTGAACCCTCCGTCCCCTTGCTCGAAGCAATGGAAACAATGTTACGAGTAAAAAAGGAGGACTGACCTATGTTGTATCCAAGCATTTTCGGTGAAAATTTATTCGATGATTTCTTCAGATTCCCTGATTTTGGCAAAGATGTGGAGAAGAAGCTGTACGGCAAACACGCTGCACAGGTAATGAAGACCGATGTTCATGAGCATGACGACCACTATGAGAT
>CADBAC010000017.1 GCA_902792495.1 Ruminococcus flavefaciens
TGATTCGACCGAACTTGTATTCACTGATGAGATAGACGAGATCATCACAGACTGCATACAAGCTTATTTCAAGAAGGAGAAGTCCGTTGATGAGACTGCCGAGCTTATAAACAGCAAGGTTTCCATCCTTCTCAGCGAGCAGAGCTGATAAAGACGTTTTCACCACTTCCTATAAAGAATGCCCTGTGACTGCGGTCACGGGGCATTCTGCTTTATATTGTTATCAGCACTAATAAAAGGAAAGTCTTTTTGTACAGGGTGACTATTACCTTGATTAATCAGATTAAACTATGTACGTGGATGTTATGGAAGTGTTAACAAAGCCCCGTATTTCTTGACTTTATAGAGAAATTTTGATATACTTATTTAGATGGATTTAGGCAGTTTGATAGTGTTTGCGGAAAGGAGGTCATGTATGGGCATTAAGAAATTCCTGCACCGTTTAGCGGCAGGATGTATGTCTTTTGCGGCAGCTGTTACGGCTGTCGATGCGCCTTTATGCGCCTTTTCCGAGGACGATGCCGTCTCCGGGGATGGACAGTATTATGCGATAGAGCCTGTGGATGACAGTCTCCTTACCTACAGCAGCTATTATGACAAGTACAGCGGCGAGGCTTTCCCCGATGTTTCCGTCGATATTTCGGGAGCCGACTTCGTTTCCGCCTTCGGGGATACCGACAGCGGAAGCTATACCGATTCCGACGGCGATACCCGTGAGGACTGCCTTATATGGGAAAGCCCCGACGGCGAGGTGTCCTACGAATTCGAGATAGCCGAAACTGGCAATTACTGCGTGGATATGAGCTATTGCCCCATAGATACGGGAACTTCCGCAATTGAGCTTTCTATGAAGATAGACGGTGAACTTCCATACGATACCGCTTCACGTATCAGTCTCGGCAGAGTATGGGTCAACGAAAAGGATATCTACACTGACAGCCGTGGCAATCAGGTGCGCCCTCCGCAGGTGCAGAAGGAAATGTGGCAGGAAAGCTTTTTCGGCGATATAGACGGACTTTTCAACGAGCCGCTGTTTGTGCATCTGGAAAAGGGAAAGCATGAAGTTACCTTCACATCCGAGCGGGCACGTTTCGTCGTGGATAGTTTCAGTTTCCGCAAGCCCGAAACTGTACCTTATTATAAAGACTTCGCTTCGCAGGTGAAGCCCTCGTCTGCCGACTCATTTATAATAGAAGGCGAGAACGCCATGTACAAGTCGGACCCGACACTTTACCCTACCTACGACAACAACAGCTACCTTGTCTCACCTTCCTCACCCACAAAAATGGTGTACAACACTCTCGGCAGCAAAAGCTGGAAGAAGGCTTTGCAGACCGTCACATGGGTCATCCCGAAAGAGAATATCCCCGAAAGCGGATGGTACAGCATAGGCATAAAAGCCCGTCAGAACACTCTGCGTGGCTTTTACTCAAACAGGCGCATCCGCATAGACGGCAAAGTTCCCTGCAAGGAAATGGAACAGGTGAAGTTCTACTATGACACCGACTGGAACGTTACTTCTCCCGAAGCTGACGGCGAAAGAGTATGTGTTTACCTTGAATCGGGCAGCGACCATACTGTTTCACTTGAAGCTGTCCCCGGCGAGATAGGCGATTCCATACGCAGACTTGAGAGCGCAGTCACCGAACTGAACACCTATTACCGCAAGGTGCTGATGATAACGGGACCATCTCCCGATAAATACACCGATTACTACGTTCACGAAAAGATACCCGAACTGACGGACAGCTTTGAACGCATATCCTCGGAACTTAAAGCTGTTCAGAACGACATAGAGAGCCTTTCGGGAAGCAAAGGCTCGGAAGCGGCGGCTGTGGGAAATCTGGCGGTAATTCTTGATAAATGCACCGAAAAGCCGCTGAAGATACCATCATACCTTTCACAGATAAAGAACGGCATTGCTTCCGTTTCCGCATGGATGAGAGACTGCCGTGAACAGCCGCTTGAGGTGGATTACATCGAGTTCATCCCCGCAGGCGGAAAATTCACAAGCTGTGAGGAGAAATTCCTGCCTGCCGCAAAGTTCAGCATAAAGGCATTTATCGGCTCTTTCTTCGAGGACTACACCACCCTCTCCGATGTTACGGGTGAGGACGCTATAAACGTCTGGGTAAGCCTGGGACGGGATCAGGCTCAGGCTGTAAAGGAAATGACCGAGAACCGCTTCATGCAGGAAACAGGCATCCCCGTTTCCATAAACCTTGTCACAGGCGGAGTTGTGGAAGCTACCCTTGCAGGAAAAGGTCCCGATGTGGCGCTGTTCCTCGGCGGAGAATTCCCCGTCAATCTGGCAGCAAGAGGACTTCTTGCAGACGTTTCGCAGTTCAGCGGCTATGACGAGACCGTACAGCGTTTCGGCGAAAGCGCCATGACTCCTTACACCTATAACGGCGGAGTTTACGGACTCCCCATCAGCAGAAGCTGGCCTATGATGTTCTATCGCACAGATGTGCTCAGTGAACTGGGGATAAACTCCCCTCCCGAAACATGGAGCGAACTTATAGATATGCTCCCTGCCCTGCAAAGGAACTATATGTCCGTGGGACTGGTACTGCCCCCTGCGAATATCTCGCCTGCCACCGAGACAGGCCATACCTTTGCAATGCTTATGCTGCAAAAGGGAATGAATTACTACAACTCAGACCTTACCGCTTCATCGTTCAGCAGTGTTGAGGCTGTGCAGTCCTTTGAGGAGTGGACCGACTTTTACACTAAATACAGCTTCAGCCAGTCCTATGACGCATTCAGCAGATTCAGGACAGGCGAGTACCCGATAGTGATATCCAACTACACATTCTTCAATCAGCTTGCCACCGCATCCCCCGAAATAAAGGGACTGTGGAACTTCTGCCCTGTGCCGGGAACTCTCCGTGAGGACGGCACGATATCCCATGCGGCAAACTCAGGCGGCTCGGGTGCTGTCATCTTCAATAAGGTGAAGAACAAGGAAAACGCATGGAAGTTCGTGAAATGGTTCACCGATGCCGATACTCAGGCTGAATACGGCACAAGAATAGAAGGTCTCATGGGAACTATGGGACGTTTCGACACCGCAAACACCGAGGCTCTCGAAAGGCTTTCATGGTCAAACGATGAACTGAAACGTCTTGAAGCGCAAAGGGACGAACTGAGGGAGATCCCCATTATCCCGGCTTCATACGCTGTAACGAGAAATATCATGAACGCTTTCCGTGAAACGGTCAACGAGGGAGAGAATCCCCGTGATACGCTGATATGGTACGATCGTGACATAAACGATGAGATAAAGCGCAAGAACAGGGAACTCGGTAAGTAGTTGTCAGAAAGCAGAAATCAGTATTGTAGGGGGCGATGCCTACATCGCCCCTCGGCTCTCATCATATAGTGTGGAATGCCGATGCCTACATCGCCCCTCAGTAGGGAGCCCGCCCTCGGCTTTGCTCAGAGCTGAAACCTTGTTTGCAGGCTGAATCGGAAATTATTGATATCGGGAGCTGATTATATGAAAGATTATGCTTTACTACTGCCCATACTATTTATTTTTCATGATATGGAAGAAATAATCGGGTTTCGTTATTTTTTCGGAAACAACAAACAGCTTTTTGAGCGTTTTCCAAAGATAACCGCAGTATACAAAGATTTCTCGACTGAGGGATTTGCATTAGCTGTATATGAGGAGTTTATCCCATTCTTTGGGATCAGTTTATTAGATTATTTCTTTCCGTGTAAAGTGCTAAACGTACTGTGGTTTGGTCTTATGATCTCTTTGACAGCACATTTCCTTGTGCATATCGGGCAGAGCATTTATATCAGGAAGTATATACCTTCGCTGATAACAAGCCTTATCTGCTTACCTCCGAGTGTAATGATCATCCTAAAATCATTGAGCAATATCAATATTGATTTGGCGACTATCATTCTGATACCTGCCGCAATCATCGGAATGATTATTAATCTGAAGTTTGCTCATAGTCTCATGCATAAATACGGTAAAAACTTAGCGGCTAATTCTGATTTATAAGAATAGTGCCAACGAGCGAAAGCAGAGCATGGTCAGCGTACAGAGTAAGGCGCTTGCGCCGAATCGTGACCGCCGGCGGAGGCTCTCCGCTAATTTTAAAGGGAAGGAGGACAGCATATGGCACAGATAGCCGCCGAGGATATCGGCAAAAGATCAAAGCAGGAAAAGCGCAGACAGCTTCTGGTCTCGATAAAACAGAATAAGGAATGCTACCTGATGATAGCGCCGTTTATGCTGTTCTTCATCGTTTTCACAGTGGTCCCCGTCATAATGTCGCTGCCTATGGGCTTCACCGACTTCAATATGGCTCAGTCTCCGAAATTCGTGGGACTTTCCAACTATACAACGCTTTTCCTTTCGGATAAGATATTCATCCGCTCCATAAGAGTTACCCTTGTTTTCGCTCTGCTTACGGGACCCGTCAGCTATGTGCTGTGCTTTATGCTGGCATGGCTGATAAACGAACTACCACCAAAGCTGAAAACCATATTCACGCTGATATTCTATGCCCCGTCAATGGCTAACGTCTACACGGTGTGGCAGCTTATTTTCAGCGGAGATATCAACGGCTACCTCAATTCATTCCTGATAGAACTGGGGATCATCAACTCCCCTGTGCAGTGGCTGACAGACGGACGCTACGTACTGGGAGTTACCATAGTGGTACAGCTGTGGATATCCCTTGGCGCAGGCTTCCTTGCGCTCCGTGCAGGTTTCCAGAATATAGACCGCTCACTCTACGAAGCGGCGGCAATTGAGGGAATACGCACCAAATGGCAGGAACTGATATACATCGTTATCCCGTCAATGGGACCGCAGATGATGTTTGCGGCGGTAATGCAGATAGTAAGCTCATTCACCGCAGGCACTGTTGCTCAGAGCCTTGTGGGATTCCCCAGCACGGACTACAAAGCCCACACCATCATGACCCATGCCTACGATTACGGCTGGGTAAGGTTTGAGATGGGCTATGCAGCGGCAATATGCATGATACTCTTTATAGCAATGTTCATCTGCAACAAGCTGATAAGCAAGGCGCTCGGCAAATACTTAGATTAATGCGTAATTCGTAATGCGTAATGCGTAATTAATTGTGTCAGCTTCGCTGACATATCTGAAAGATTGTGAATTCGTAATTTTATAATTCATCCCCGTCAGGGGATACCATAATTACGCATTACGAATTACGAATTACGCATTGAAAAGGAGGTGTTATTATGGCGGCAGTCAATACCGAAAAACTCAGGGCTTCAAATAAGCAGGCAGGACGCAGATACGGCGGCACTATCGCCATATTCACCGTCCTTCTTCTGGTGGGACTTTTCATGCTCCTGCCTATATACCTTACTGTTATAATGTCCATCAAGCCTGTGGAGGAGCTGTTCATCTTCCCTCCCAAGCTTTACGCAGTAAGGCCGACTCTCGACAATTTCCGTGATATGTTCCGTGATATGAGCAGCAACCGTGTGCCATTCTCACGCTACGTTTTCAACAGCATATCCGTTACCGTGACAGTTACGGTGCTCCAGTGCATTTTCTGCTCAATGGCGGCATTTGTGCTGGCTAAGTGCAGATTCCCGGGAAGTAAGATCATCAACAGCATAATCGTCATTGCTCTCCTCTATCAGAGCAACGTTATCTATATCATGCAGTATATCGTCATGTCAAGGCTTCACCTGATAGACAGTCCCCTTGCGCTGATACTGCCGTCGATCGCCTCACCAATGGGACTTTTCCTCATGAGGCAGTCCATCAGTCAGATACCCGATTCCATTATAGAAGCGGCAAAGGTGGACGGCGCAGGACTTTTCCGCATATGCTGGCAGATAGTCATGCCCAATCAGAAGCCTGCGCTCATGACACTTATCATATTTGCATTTCAGGCGGCATGGAATATACAGTCAGGCTCACTGGTCTTCAGGGAGGAGTACAAGACTCTCCCAACTGTTGTAACTCAGGCAGCGGCTTCGGGTCTGGCAAAGGCAGGCGTAGCAATGGCGGCGGCTGTATTCATGCTTGTGCCTCCTATAGTCATATTCATGCTGGCACAGAGACAGGTCATCGAGACTATGGCTCACTCCGGCATAAAGGAGTAAGCTGTTTTCAGAGAGCAGTTGTCAGAGCGCAGAAAGCAGTTATTAGTGCTTAGTTTTCAGAACGTAGGGGCCGCCTTTGGCCGTCCTCGGATAGCCGTAGAATTCGTAGGGGCGCACAGTGTGCGCCCTCAGATAAACGTATAATCCCCGTTATGATATTATAGGGGCGGATATCATCCGCCTGACGATAATGCAGGGATGGCAGAAAGCAGAGAGCAGAGAGCAGAAAGCAGAAATCAGTGTTTGTAGGGGACGGCGTCCTCGACGTCCCACCAAGCAGGAGGCTATGCCTGCATCGTCCCGTGACGTTTCAAAAATGTTATAGGCAATAACGCAAAGGAAGTGAAAGCAAATGATGTCAAAACTGAAAAGATATATCACGGCAGCGACTGCATTTGCTGTGCTCGCCTCCTTCGGCATATCTGTGACAGCTTCGGCGGCCGCTCCCTCGGATAGCTACAACTACGACAGATGGGGCGATGCCATTCCCTCGCAGGCAGGCTACACCGCTGAAAGGGCAGTCACAGGCTACGACCTGGGCATAGACGCTTTTGATTCGCCCAGCGATATATTCTGCTCATATGACAGGCTTTTCTACATCGCCGACACGGGCAATGACCGCATAGTTGCCGCTGATGAAAGCCTTGAAAATGCCGTGAAGATATACGACAGCTTCACCATGCCCGACGGAAGCGTTACTACTCTCAACAAGCCCTCGGGAGTTTTCATATCTCCCGAGAACAAGAATATGTACATCGCCGACACCGAGAATTCAAGGGTGCTGATAGCAGACACCGACGGTAATGTGCTTATGGAGATAACCAAGCCCGATTCGGAGATATATGACAGCCGCAAGACTTTTCTTCCGCAGAAGGTAACAGCTGACAAGGCAGGAAATATCTACATCGTGCTGGGAAATATCACCACAGGTGCGGCCATGTTTTCGCCTGATGGCAGTTTTATCGGATTTTACGGCGCTAACCGTGTTGAGCCCACTGCAAAGATAATCCGCAACTATTTCCGCAATCTGTTCATGTCTGAGGAAAAGAGGGCTCGCCGCAAAAGAAGCGTCCCCACGGGAATCACCAACTTCGACATAGACGGAGACTTCATCTTCACCTGCACAGCTTCGTCCTCGCAGACTACCGATACCGTCAAGAAGCTGAATGCGGCAGGAAATAATATATTCGCAAACTATGAGGTTACTTTCGGGGACTATACTCCCATGTACGATACCTCACGCAACAAGGTCATGGCGCCTTCCATAGTAGATATCGACATCGCCGATGACGGCAATATCAACTGCCTTGACCATACCACAGGCAGGATATTCCAGTACGACGAGGACTGCAACCTCCTCTTTATCACAGGTGCAATTGCCCGTCAGACAGGAGGATTCGACCAGGCCGCCGCCCTTGAGTCACTTGACGAAGATCTCTACGTTGTGGATTCAGTCAAGAATACCGTAACCGTATTCGCCGAGACAGATTTCGGAAAGACCGTCCACAAAGCAGCTGCCCTTTACAATGAAGGACGCTACGAGGAAGCCCTCGGACCGTGGTATGAGGTGCTGAAAAGTGACGGAAACTACCACCGTGCCCATATAGGTATCGCCTCTGCACTGCTGAGACAGGGCGACTACAAGGGTGCTATGAAATACGCTAAGCTTGCGGATGCAGGCAAGATATACAACAAGGCTTTCGAGGGAAGAAGACGTGAATTCCTGAAAGCCAACTTCGGATACATCCTTGCAGGTACAGCCGCTTTTGCAGTTATTGCAGCAGCGTCGGCAAGGCTTATCCGCAGACGAAAAAAAGAGAAGGAGGCTGAAAGCTGATGATGGACCTGACAGAGACTCAGTGGGTGCGCTATGCAGTAACTCATCCCGTCGAGGGCTTCGATGATATGCGCTGGAAAAAATCAGGCTCGCTGAAAATAGCCTTCCTCATAGTGGGACTTCTCTTCTTCGGTGAGATAGCCGATGACAGACTTTTCGGCGCTCAGTTCTTCATAAGCTACGAGAGAATATTCAACGTAGTACCGTATATTGTCCGCAGTATCATACTCTTTGCAGTGTGGGTAGTTGGAAACTGGGCGGTGTGTACTCTCCTTGACGGCGAAGGCACCATGAAGAATATCTGCATATACAGTGCCTATGCCATTATCCCTTACGTGGCACAGCTTTATATAAACGTCATACTCTCCCATGTCCTCATCAGGGACGAGAGCGTATTTCTCGATATCATCCGTATCGCAGGCATCGGCTGGACCGCCGTACTGCTGTTTTCGGCAATAAAGTCGGTGCATCAGTACAGCTTCCTCAAAACGGCGGCGGCTATACTTCTGACTATCGCCGCAATGCTGATAATGCTGTTCCTGCTGGTGCTTATGCTGGCGCTTTTACAGCAGATATGGATATTCATTTCCACCGTAGTAACAGAGATAATCTACCGCATAAAGGTATAGGAGTGATCTCATGGCAAATAAAATAAAAAGAGCGGTACTATGCCTTTTGTCAGCGTCACTTCTTGCAATATCGGGACAGACTTTCGCTGACGGAGAAAATACCGACAGCGGAGAAGTCACCTCTGAGACTGAACAGACCGAACAGAAAACCGCTGCCCGTGCGAAGGAAGCTGTTGAAAAGATCGACTGTGAGGACAGCTTTATCACCTCTTACCTGAAAAAAACAGGCAGTGTCAGCGGCTATGACGTTTATCTGAAAGAGAAGAAATTCGATTCCGCTCTCTGGGAGAAAAACGGCGGCAAGCCTGCAAAGAAAGCAGACTACACCGACAAGCAGAAAGAACTGGACAAGACCATAACCGAGCTGAAAAGGCTGGGGGATATCACCATAGTCGATACCCGTACAGGAAAAGCTGCGGCTACTTTCAAAAACAGCAGCAAATGCGATGAGGGCAAACTCTGGGTAAGCAACGGCGGAAGATTCCTTCTCACTATGAATGAAGACAGCACGAAGCCGCTGAAACTTATGGAGGTCATATCCACTATCGACGACCCGTGCCTTTACAGGTCTGAGGATGGCAAGACACTTGAACTTACCGACAGCAAGCACAAAAAGGTCATCAGCACCTACAAGGACAGCGGTATCGACGACGGCAAAAGGGTATTCACAGGCGATAACGGCTTCGCATGGACTGATAAAGATACAAAGCAGGTATTAGGCACATTCCGCTATTCCGCCGAAAACGAGAATTACCGTATGATAGTCAGTGACCGATTCGGCAGCTTCGGTCTGGAAAACAAAAAGACAGGCTATATCTGGTGGTCAATACCCATGGGCGCTTCCCGTGACAGCATTGCCACGCCTCTGCTTACCGATGAACTCCGCTCCACAAGCGTACTCAGATACGGCATCCCCGAAAACCGCAACAACAACAATTTTCTCAGGTCAGCCACAGGCGACTGCGATATCTCCGTCAAGGATATCAAGGGCGGTATCCGTGTGACCTATAACTATATCTCCGCAGGCTTCAGCTACCCCGTGGACTATACACTGGAAAAGGACTACGTGAAGGCAAGTCTGAAGATAAGCGATATCAAGGAGAAAAAGCCCGAGAATGTGGCTACTGAGGTCACTCTCCTCGGCAGCTTCGGTGCAGGCGATATGAATGAGGAAGGCTATTACGTCGTGCCTGATGGCTGCGGCGCTCTCATACGATTCAACAACAACAGGACCACTCAGTCCAACATCTACCGTCAGAGAGTTTACGGCGACGACCTGACAGCTGTCCCTGTGACAAAAGGTGCTGTTTCCGAGCAGATATATCTTCCCGTATACGGCATTGTCAAAGAGGACAACGCTATGCTGGTAGTGGCGGCAAAGGGCGATACAAACGCTGTCCTCTCCGCCAATGTGTCAAGGCAGTCCAACAGCAGCTACAATCTTTGCAGCTTCACTTTCATGCTGAGAGGTACGGACGATTACTATATGTCAGGCAGCGGAAACGAGCGATTTACCGTATTTGAAAGCGGCGATATAAAGTCCGACGATATCGAGCTGCGCTACTACCCTATATCCGGAAAAGGTGCCGACTATACCGACATCGCCGCAAGGTACAGGCAGTATCTCCTCGAAGACGGCGGAGTGAAGAAAAGAGCGGAGGAAAACGATTCCCCCATGTATATCGGGCTTTACGGCGGAGTCATGAAGAAAAAGCCGTTTCTGGGCATACCCGTGAATAAGAAAACAGCGCTGACGGAT
>CADBAC010000018.1 GCA_902792495.1 Ruminococcus flavefaciens
GGTGTTGCCTTAATGACATATTGTGCCCGCAATTTTTGGTCAGAGCACGATTTATCACTTATTTTGCACGATATGTCATATTTTTGAACTGAAATTGATTCATTGTGCTTGCGGTTAAATGATTATCGCACGATAAATCAGTAATTGAGCACTATATATCATTGAATAATTCCCCGTATGGGTGTATAATACAGACAATGAAACATTCCGAGGGAATATTGAAAGATTCCTCAGGGAATAGAAGATCGGAAGAATATTAAAGACGGTACAGCAAAGCATATGTAAGACTTTGCAAGAGTCCGTCGAAAAGAGAAAAATACGGAGGGAATTCAAATGAAAAACACTATGATGAAAAAACGCATTGCTTCTCTTGCAGCAGCAGCTGTTATGACAGCTTCATGTGCAGCAGGCACACTTTCAGGCACGTTCTCATTCCTCACAGGCGGTGCTCCCATCACTGCCTTCGCTGCCGAAAGCGCAGTTAAGTTCATATCCACAGTCGGCTACGGCGAGGGTATGTACGCTATGTGGTCATCTGTATCAGGTGCAAGCGGTTATAACGTATATGTTGACGGCACACAGATCGATTCAATGCTTATCAGACAGTATTCCGGATATATGAGAGCTGATGCTGTAGGTCTCAAGGCAGGAAGCCACACTATGAAGGTCGTTCCTGTTGTCGGCGGCAAGGAAGATGCTTCCAAGGCTGCTGAGACTAAGGCTACAGCTTATGCACACGACAGATCAGGTTTCGGTTTCGTAAACGGCGATTCAAGCGGTGCATACAATAAGGACGGCACACTTAAAACAGGTGCTACAGTTGTGTACGTTACCAACGATAACAAGGATAAGGTAAGCGTTTCTCTCCCTGACAAGAAGGGCGCAGCAACAACAGTTACAGGCGTTCAGAACATCATCACAAACCTCAAGAGCAACACCAAGGCAGGCCCTGTTTGTATCAGAGTTATCGGCAATATCACCGATCCTTCAGTACTCACAAAGGGCGACCTCATGGTAGACACAGTTACCTGCGGACTCACCATCGAGGGAATCGGCAACGATACAGTTTTCAACGGCTTCGGTCTTGTTCTCAAGAACAGCTCAAACGTTGAAGTAAGAAATATCGGCTTCATGAACTGTAACTCCAGCGAAGGCGATGACTGTGGTCTCCAGCAGGGCAACAACCACATCTGGGTTCATAACTGCGATTTCTTCTACGGCGATGCAGGTTCCGACGCTGACCAGGCTAAGGGTGACGGCGCTCTCGATACAAAGACTTCGACCTATATCACACATTCCTACAACCACTTCTGGGATAACGGAAAGTGCAATCTCCAGGGTATGAAGAGCGAATCCACTGAAAACTATATCACATACCACCACAACTGGTATGACCACTCAGACTCACGTCATCCACGTATCCGTACCTGTTCCGTACACTGCTACAATAACTACTTCGACGGCAACGCTAAGTACGGCGTAGGCGTAACAATGGGTTCATCTTGCTTCGTTGAGAACAACTATTTCCGTAACTGCAAGTATCCTATGCTCTCATCAATGCAGGGCAGCGATGTTGGCACAGGCGGTACCTTCTCAGGTGAAGCAGGCGGTATCATCAAGTCATACGGCAACGTTATGAGCGGTCAGAAGGACTACGTTACATACCAGAAGAACAACACTGAATTCGATGCATATGAAGCATCATCCAAGACTGAGAAAGTTCCTGCTTCCGTTAAGACAAAGAGCGGCGGCACTACATATAACAACTTCGACACATCATCAGTAATGTACAGCTATACTGCTGACAAGGCTGAGGATGTACCGACTATCGTTACTGCTAAGGCAGGACGAGTTGACGGCGGCGACTTCAAGTGGAAGTTCAACAACGCTGTTGACGACGAGAGCTATGCTGTAAATGCAGCCCTCAAGAGCGCTCTCACTTCTTACAAGTCCTCTATTACCGCAATAGGCAGCGGTTTTAAGGAAGATAATGCAGCAGCCCCCTCTGTTACAACTAATTCACCAGTAGTTGTAACTACTGCTGCACCTACATCTAATACACCTGTTCAGACAACAGTTCAGAATACAACACAGGCACCGGCAGCTACAACTCAGACACCTGCCGCACCTGTTACAGGCGCAAACGTTATATACTGCTCACCTACAGGCAGCGGCAGCGGTAAGACTATGAATGACCCTGCTGATGTACGTTCAGCAATCAAGTCAGTTCCTGCAGGCGGAGTTATCTACCTCCTCGAAGGCACTTACAAGTTCAGCGAGCCGATCATCATCGAAGAGGCTAACAGCGGTAAGTCAGGTTCACCAAAGACAATTTCCGCATACCCCGGCGCAAAGGTAGTATTCGACTTCTCAGGCGAGAGCGTATCAAATACTAACCGTGGTTTCGTTCTCGATGGTTCATACTGGCACTTCTACGGCTTTGAAGTTACAAAGGCTGGAGACAATGGTATGCTTCTCTCAGGCGATAACAACAAGATCGAGATGATGGTATTCAACAACAACCAGGATACAGGTCTCCAGATCTCACGTTACAATACAAACTACGCAAAGGTTTCAGAGTGGCCTTCATACAACACTATCCTCAACTGCACATCCAAGAACAACTGCGATGATGCAACTATGGAAAATGCTGACGGATTTGCTGCTAAGCTGACTTGCGGCGAGGGCAACGTATTCGACGGCTGTATGGCTTACAACAACTCGGACGATGGCTGGGATCTCTATGCTAAGGAAGCAACAGGCGCAACAGGCGTTGTTACCATCAAGAACTCCATCGCATTCAGAAACGGCTTCACCGAGGATGGCAGAGGTTACGGAAACTGCGACGGTAACGGCTTCAAGATGGGCGGCGGCGGAGTTGGTACTCGCCACGTTGTTGAGAACTGCCTCGCATTCGAGAACCTCAACTGCGGCTTCACAGATAACAATAACCCTGAGTTCGGTGTACTGAAAAATACAACAGCCTACAACAACGGCATCGGCGGAAACGGCAAGGCTAACTACATGGTTTACCGCTGCTCAGCAAGTGCTGATATCCAGAATACTATCACATATTACAATGCCTCAAAGGTATCATCCACTAAGGCAGCAGGCATAAAACTGACTAACGACAAGTTCAAGGGTGTTGTAAAGAACAGCCTCTACTACAACGGCAAGTACTATTACAGCGCAGGTTCATTCAATGCTGACGGTTCACAGCCAAAGGTAGGCGATGTTGTAACTCCTTCAGATTCAGACTTCATCACTCTCAGCGTTCCTGCAATGGGTACTGACTTCCATGCTAAGTGGAGAAACAGCGACGGTACTCTCAACACAGGCGGTTTCGCAGAGACTACAGGTACATACAAGTCACTGGGCTACCACTTCACAAACCTCACTCCAAGCACACCTGTTACAACACAGCAGGGTCAGCCTGTAGTGACAACAGCTTCACAGCCAACTCAGACTACATCCTCACAGCAGCCTGCACAGACAACATCAAGCAGTCAGCAGCAGACTCCTGTAGCAGGAAACTATGTACACGACTTCACAGCAAACGGTACATCAAGCACATTCTACACTATCTCGGGCAATCTTTCAACTTCAAAGGGAACAGCTACATACAACGGCAAGACCCTTACACAGTGCCTGAAGATGGAGACAGCTACATCCATCAGCTTTACAGCACCTTCAGCAGGCAAGCTTACTCTGGTATTCGCAGAAGCAGCAGCTACAGCTAAGGTTGACGGCAACAAGGTAACAGCAACAAACGGTATCATCACTGTTGACCTTGCACAGGGCGCACACACTATCGCAAAGGCAGATGCCTGCAACCTGTTCTACATGGAATATGCAGCATCAGGCGCTTCAGAAGCAACAACAACTAACACTTCTATAACATCCTCAGAGGCGGCTACTACCACAACAACTTCTTCTCTCCCTGTTGTTGATGGACTTGCAGGCGACGCTAACGGAAACGGCGAAGTAGATATGTCAGACGCAGTTCTCATCATGCAGTCGCTTGCTAACCCCTCAAAGTTCACAGTTGTAAGACCTGACCTTGCTGATGCATATAAGCCGGGCACAGGTGTTACAAATCAGGATGCACTTTCTATTCAGAAGTACCTCCTCGGTCTCATCACTGCACTTCCCGAAAACTGATAAAAACAGTAATCCCCCTCCTCAAGGGTGATCGCACCCTGATATAATGATAATGGAAAAAAGACCTCCGCCGAGGTCTTTTTTCTTTTTGTCTCAGAATAAAAGATCCCCTCAGAGATGCTTCAGACTTTGCATGAAGTGACCTCTGAGGGGATGTGTTTATTTATACCGCAGTATCAGGCTAATTTTCTGAGCACACTTCCTGATCTGAGGAAGGTGTTGTTGCCGAGAGTGGGGTTTGTGTAGTCACGGTTAGCGTTGAGTGAACCGTCGGAATTAAGCTCCATATGCACATTTATAACGTCGTAGAAAACGCCCTGATCCGAGTAGGTAGTGAGCATATGTCCCTTATAAGGACAGCAGAGCCAGCATTCGTTATTATCGGAAACCGAAGGGATAGCGATAGGATAGATATCGGATGAGAAGCCGAACACAGTCTGAAGATCCACAGTATCCTTGCCCTCGTCGTAAGTGAAGCTTACGTCAACACCGTTTTCGTTGCCCCATTCGCCGACATAAGTGGACATAGCCTCAAAGGAAGGATGGCTTTTCTCAAAAGTATATGTGGAAGCCTTGTCGTAGCCGAAATCCATGAATACCGATATGGAATTGTTATCATTCACCGCCATAGAAAACTTTGTTTCCCTGTTGTAGAGGTTCCTTACGTCCTCGTCATCAGGGGATGAAGCGAGGATATATTCGGTGTTCTGAGGAGTTCCCGAGAAAGTACCGATCTGTGAGGAGAAGATCTGCATATCCTTTCCGAGGACAATAACAGTAAATCCTTCATCGCCGAATTCGTTGTACTCTATATACATATCCTTGTTTTCGGTATGCCAGTAGCCGAGAAGGGGAGAATCTTCACTGAAAAGCTCCTCCATTGAGTAGGTGTTGTATTTATCGGGATCTTTATCCGTATCTGTTTCGTCACTGTCTTTTTCGGTAGTTTCGGCAGAAGTGCTGTCTTCTTCTGATTCTTCTCCGGAAGTATCGGAAGTTTCTTCCGAGCTATCCTTGCTGTCTGACATAGATGTATCGGCAGATGAACTGTTATTTGCAGGAGCGGCGGATGTACCGCTGCATGAGGTAAGGGAAATCAGCGCTATTGCTGAGAGAAATGCGATTTTCTTCTTCATTTGGAAGGACCTCCGTTGATCTCGTATAATTGCCCTGAAACAGCCGTATTTGTGATGAGAGGCGGCTGAGGCAGAAAAAAACACATAACAGTATTATTGTACCATGAAATTATATTTTTTGCAAGTGGGAAAATGACCATAAGTTTCTGCGTTTCACAGCTTCAGTAATAGTGATTATGTCAGCGGAGGGAAGAAGAAAGCGTATTTCCGCATAAAATAATGCGATGCTCCCCGATATACGGAGAACATCGCATAATAAAACTATATCATTGCTGTCTTTTCAAAAGGCATCAGTCTGCACGTTCCGCACCTGACACATCATCGATGTAGAAATCAGTCAGGCTGTCGGGGGATTCGATGTAGAGCTGAAGATTCTCAGCGCCCTCGGGGATGGTATAAGCGGTATTTTCAAGAGTTATCCATTCGCCGCTGGGAGCTTCTGCAAGGGCAATCTCGTCATATTTTTCGCCGTCGAGATCATATTGCAGAGTCATTTTCATAGTAGCGGTCTCGCCGCTTTTCTGCATAACGTTTGCACGGAAGTGATAAGCCTCGCCGGGCTTGTAAGTCTCGGTGCTGAGCATAACTGTGGCACCGTTCCAGTTATCGGTCCTTCCGCTGACGAAAAGTGACCATGAACCCGTGTTTGATTCGCTTGCATCGGGGAATACGAGAGGGCCGCCTCTTGTGAACCATCCGTCAGGACCTTCCTCAAAGCTGCTCTCGAAGAATCCGATAGCAGCAGGGGATTCTTCATTCTCGGATGCGTCCAGCTTTTTCAGAGCTTCTTCATCGACTTCAACTTTGATGTCGGAAGCTTCGGAATAAGTTCCCTCGATCTTCAGGTCATTCTTGTATACTTCAGCCTTTCCGTTGGACTGGTAGCCCTCGATAGTGAGAGCGACTTCGTACAGCTTGCCCAAGTCAAGGCCGCAGGCTTTCCATGCGTCGAAGTGCTTGGAAACGGAGATAGTGCCCTCCAGCTTGGTGCCATCGCCCTTTGGCTTTTCTCTGCGGACGCTCCAGTACTGGTCAAATGTCTGGATATCGTCGATAGAAGGCTGATCGTAACGTGTGGTCTTGTAGATATCGTAAACAGCGCCGTCAACAGTAACGCTTCCGATAGCGAAAGGTGCTCCGGGCGGACGCCATGTGCCCCATGATTCTACGATATAGAATTCGATAAGCGGATCTCTTGTCCAGCCGTAAACGCACATATATGAGTTGCCTGTGGGCTGGTAGTCTACGCCGTAATCAACGGAAATATTGCCCAGCTCGTCATATGTCTGAGTGCAGTCGAACTTCTGTCCACGGCGGAACAGAGCATTGTTGATATTTTTCCATTCACATGAGAAGCAGCCTCCGCCCGGCTCAACGTTGAATACTGTATCGCCCTCGTCCTTCCAGAGCTCGTAGTCATATCCGTCGGCAGAGCCTGTGATATTCTCGGTGAATTCAAGAGTTTCAGCTTCTGTCTGAGATTCCTGCACTATACTTTCGGATGATGATTCGGATGTGCTTGGTTTATCTGCTGCGCTGCATCCTGTGCCGCCGACGGTCAGACACAAAGCAGTAGTGATAAGAGTGAGTTTCTTTGCAAATGATTCCTTCATTCAGTGCTTTCCTCGCTTTCGCTTAGTAATACTGCGGCGTATAATTAGCCTCTATTGATATTTTAACATATACAGCGGATTTTTCAAGTTGTTTTTTGCTATAACTTGCCCGATTTTTGCTTTCTTTCCGAGCGTTTTCCCGTGGATGTCAAAAGGGAAGGAACTCTGCGGAGAGCCCCTTCCCTTTGGCTAATCAGGAAAAATCGCTTATTTTTCCCAGAACATAGGACTGTAACATAACAACATCGGCAACCTCAAAAGTACCGTTTTTGTTTACGTCCAGATTCTTATTCGGCTCATCGCCTTTGATGAGAGCTTTCTTTGCGCAGATAACGTCAAAGGAATCTATACAGCAGTCCAGATTGATATCACCTGCAATGATCTCTGGCTCGTCACGAAGCGGATTGCTTATTTCGTTTTTCAGCACTTCAACAGAGCCGTTGGTTTCTGTAATGAAAAGTCCTGCGGTTGAGATGTTAAAGCTTTTTCCGGCAAGTTCGTCTATCTGCTTTATGTGCTCAGCAGCGGAAATGGTGCCTTTGATCGTATCTCCTTTGGTCTTGTCTTTTCTGACGCAGACATATGAGATAGCTGTCTCTGTGTTAAAACAGCCGTAATATGTGGATGAATTATAGTAAAGATCATACTCATGTCCGTTTGCCTTGTAGGTCTTTACATACTCAAAATCGTCATCGGTCAGTTTGAATCCCATTCCCGGAGGAAAAGAGTGATTGTGTTCAGCGAGAGAAAGTCCCTCATTTTCTTCGTAGATATATACAGTAATGTTCGGGTAGGAATAGACGCTGTTGCTGACGTAAAGGGCGTACATCAGATCGTGATCGTCTTTGGTATCCCTTTCAACATCATAGTTGATAACGATATCGTGGTAAGGGTCATATGTCATGTTGTTATTATAGTCAGCATTGAATATTGCTTTATCACCTGACGCTTTTCCGCTGAAACAGCCGTTATCGTAGGCGGTCATGCTGCACTTATCCGAATTTCCTGACAGATAATAGCAGTAAGGCGGTATCTGGATATTAGTGAACGGAGTAACAACAGAATAGGTCTTTGACGGATCATATTCATCAAGAACTGATACTTCGTCTTCAACTATCTCATTTTTGGTAACGTAAAGCTTATAGCTTCTGTTGTACTGTGCAGTGCCGAAAGTGATCCTTCTGACATCGCCTGATTCGACTTCGTATTTGCTTGCGGCCTTTATAAGGGCATAGATGGGGAATGAACCCTTTATCATGTCGTTTTCGTCTGCTTTGGGCTTGCCGTCTGTTTTGCGGACAAAGCGGTATTCCTTTTCCGGACGTTCACCATCGGGTGATATCTCAAGAGTTGAGTCCGCAGAAGAGTAAAGCTCAAACTCTCCCTCGGGCAGTGAGATAGTACCCATATATTGCTGCATCGAATCAATAGAGGGCACGGGCTGATCCGTGAAGACTATTCTTCGTGACGGGTCTGACAGCCATACAACAGCTGCGGGGTATACATCATCATCGGAGATGGTGTACTCATAGTTCAGGCGGAAATTATGGTCATCGAGAGAAGTGCCCTCCTCGAATTCCCTGCCTGCCAGAACTGCGGATGTCAGTCCTTCCGATATCTGAGTGGAGAATACACCGTTTCCGCTTGGAGTGAACCATGAGTTATCCTCATGCTGAGTCATCTCATAGCGTCCGTCAGGAAGTTCGGTTATGGGCTGGGCATTGTCTGATGTACGGAAGCAGTAGTATGTGCCGTCCAGATTCTTGACAACGTTGTCATAATATATCACCGGGTGGCCTTCTTCATCAGTTTCCGGCTTTTCTGACGGAAGGGGAGCGGTATTTGTCTTGATGTACGTTTTGAAGAAAACAGTGCCTCTGCCTTCCTCTCCGCATATCATAGAGGTGTATTTGTCGAGAGTACCGATCTTCACATCCTGTTCTGAAAGTGCGGACAGATGGTCATTGATGTTCAGTTCGTAGTCTTCATGTCTGCCGTGTATTACAGATCTTACAGCGTAATATCTTTCGGTATCGGCATCTTCGGAAGCTTCCTTGTAAAGGGTATATTCGCTGCCTTCTGAGGTATATGAACCTATCTTTTCATCTTCGGGGAATACGGTGGAGTCACTGTACTGATCGATAACGAAAAGTTCGGTCTTGCCGCCGTTTAGTGTGAACATGATACCTATTTTCAGTTCGCCTTCTTTTTTTACTTCACAGTCAAGGTAGCAGGCTATTTTGGGGTCGTTGTAGCTGTAAAATGCCGGAGTAGGGAAATCTTTTGTCTGTGAAGCGCTGAAGTTATCGCAGTCATACCAGTTTAAGATGATACACGGGCTTCTCAGTTCATTCTGCTGGGCGTACATAGCGTATCCGCCTTCATATGAGAATTTATGCAGAGCGCCTTCGTAGTTGAACTCAGCAGGCTCAACAGTTTGGTTGAAGCCCAGACCTGTCCAGTCTATCTGGAATTCGTCGAGGACTTCCTGCGGAAAATCGGGTATGAATATAGCAGGTGTGGATTCAGATGAATCAGACGAGCCCATGGTAAAAGCTGATACCTGTGGTATATACATACAAGGTATCGCAACAAGAGCCGCAGTCAGAGCGGATAAAATTCTGTTTAACTTCATTATGATTCCTCCTTTTTATGTCATTGTTTGTCATATTGGATGCTTTTTTGTTTATTATAACATACAGATATTGATAATGCAACAGTTTTATTGCGATATTCTGTTTATTCCCTGATCAATTCTTCTGCGATCAGCACAGCGCTTTTTATCAGCGCAGGACATTTCTCGGCGAACAGTCCGCTCTGACGGGCGTACATTCTTCCTTCGTCTGTGGAAATATCACAGTCAAGCAGTGCACGGCAGATGTAAGAGCCGTTCTTTTCAGCGAATTTTTCAAGAAAGCGGACCGCATAGCTGTTGGCTTTTTCCTTGCTTTCAAGGTCGCCGTCCTTGTGCATACCGTATTTCAGTCCCAGAGCCATGAGAGCGCCTGTACAGGCACCGCATACCTCGGCCTTGCACATACCTGCGCCGAAGCAGGCACCCACCTTCAGGGCGAGTTCACGGGGCATTCCCAGTTCCTCCGAAAAAGCGGCAAGCACTGCCTGGGAGCAGTAATATTTTTTTGAAAATAAGTTTTCAGCTGTATCTGTGTGGTTCATAATGTTCCTCCTTTTGGTTTTATTATTGAAGCAATATTATAATACATATCCCTGTGTTTGTCAATATGCAAAAAGATACAATTATCACCGAAACGTTACGGCGGTACTGATAAAGAAGTTTTGTATGTATTATTGAGGTAGACATTTTGAAGAAGGATTTTCTCAAATCTGTTTCCCAAGACTATTAATTTTGCCCCATAGAGGGCGCTCCCAAACAACTAACGTTTTTCAAGTCTTG
>CADBAC010000019.1 GCA_902792495.1 Ruminococcus flavefaciens
ATTGAAAGGATCTAATATGAGCAGAAGAGTAGTTATCACAGGTATGGGAGCTGTTACTCCCCTCGGTACAGGTGTTGAAAAATTCTGGGATGGCATCAGAGCCAACAGGATCGGAATTTCTGAAATAGATATGTACGATACTGAAAGAACAGGCGTAAAGCTTGCAGGTATCGTTCGTGACTTTGATGAGACAGCTTATTATGACGTTGAAGGCTGCTTCGATAAAAAAGAAGCAAGACGCATGGACAGATTCACAAAGTATGCGGTAGTTTCCGCTCATGAAGCATTGAACGACGCAGGTACGGATTTCTCCGATATCGACCCTTACAGAGCAGGTGTTATAATCGGTTCGGGTATCGGCGGTATCGACCTTACACTTGCCGAGCATAACAAGTATCTTGAAAAAGGTCCGAGCCGTATCTCAGCTTTCTATGTTCCTATGATGATCTCGAACATGGCAGCAGGTACAGTTTCAATGAAGACAGGCTTCCGTGGCGCTAATTTCGATGTTACCACTGCCTGCGCTTCGGGTACTCACTCTATCGGTGAGGCATTCCGCAAGATCAAGGACGGCTACCTTGATGTTGCCCTTGCAGGCGGCACAGAAAGTACTCACGAGGAATTCACTTTCGGCGGCTTCTCGAATATGAAGGCACTTACAAAGTCCGCTGACAAGAACAAGGCTTCCATCCCCTTCGACAAGGACAGAAACGGCTTCGTACTCGGTGAGGGCGCTGCTGTACTGGTGCTTGAGGAATACGAACACGCCAAGGCAAGAGGCGCTAAGATATACGCTGAGGTGGCAGGCTACGGCGCTACCTGTGACGGTTACCACATGACTTCTCCTATGCCCAGCGGTGAGGCCGCAGGTATGGGCATGAAGCTGGCTATGGAAGAAGCAGGCCTTACTCCTGCCGATGTTGATTACATCAACGCTCACGGCACTTCAACAGGCCTTAACGATAAATACGAAACAGCCGCTATAAAGGTTGCTTTCGGAGATGAAGCAAAGAATGTGAAGATAAGCTCTACCAAGTCTATGATAGGCCATCTTCTCGGTGCAGCAGGTGCTGTTGAAGCTGTTGTCTGCGCAAAGTCCATTCAGGAAGGCTTCATCCACGCTACAGTAGGTCTTGAAAATCCCGATGAGGAATGTGACCTTGACTACTGTGCAAATAAAAATTATGAGCAGGAAGTCCGTGCAGTTCTTTCAAATTCTCTCGGATTCGGCGGACATAATGCTACTCTCTGCTTCAAGAAGGCAGCAGAATAATAAGGAGGACATAATATGAGCCAGATCTTAGATATGGTCGATATCGAGACCATCGAAAAGCTCGCTGATATAATCAATAAGAAGGAACTCTCAGAGCTGACTATCGCAGACGGTGAGAGGACCATTACCATAAAGGGCAAGAGACCCGTTCCGCCTCCGCCCGCAGCAATGCCTTTCATGGGTATGCCTGCACAGGCATCTGCCGCTCCCGAGGATACTCTCGCTGAGTCAGAGGCAAATGCAGCCGCCGAAATAAGCGGAAACATAGTAAAGGCTCCTATCGTAGGTACTTTCTACGCTGCTCCTTCTCCCGACAAGCCGCCTTTCGTAAAGATCGGCGATACCGTCAAGAAGGGCGATGTTATCATGATAATCGAGTCCATGAAGCTGATGAACGAGGTACAGTCCGAATATGACGGAGTTGTTGAAAATATCCTCGTTTCCGACGGTCAGACCGTTGAATACGATCAGCCTGTCATGGTCATAAAGTAAGCAGTAACTGCTGAATTAAACTGAAAGAGAGAAAGATTATGGCTGATATACTTATGGATCAGGAACAGATCAAGCAGGTGATTCCTCACCGTGATCCTTTCCTGCTTATAGATGAGATCGTCGATATGGAAGTCGGCGTTAAGGTCCACGCAAGAAAGTACATCAAGGAGGATGACTTCTGGTTCAAGGGCCACTTCCCGGGATATCCCGTGACTCCCGGTGTGCTCATGATAGAGATGATGGCTCAGGCAGGTGCTGTATGCCTTCTCTCAAAGCCTGAGTTCAAGGGCAAGATAGGCCTTTTCGGCGGTATCGACAAGGCTAAGTTCCGCAGACAGGTAGTCCCCGGAGATGTTCTCGACTTTGAAGTTGAGATAATCAAGATAAGAGGCCCTGTGGGTACAGGCAAGTGCCTTGCTACCGTTGACGGCGAAAAGGCTGTTTCATGCGAGATAACTTTCATAGTTGCTGACGGGGACAAACAGTGATATCCCACAGCATAAAAGGAGATATACATTAATGTTCAAAAAAATTCTCATCGCCAACAGAGGCGAGATCGCAGTACGTATCATAAGAGCGTGCCGTGAGATAGGCATAAGGAGCGTTGCGGTATATTCTACCGCTGACAGAACAACTCTCCATGCCCAGATAGCAGATGAAGCTGTGTGCATAGGTCCTCCTGCTACAAAGGACAGCTACCTCAATATGAACGCTATAGTTCAGGCTGCCATAAATACAGGCTGTGACGCTATCCACCCCGGTTTCGGTTTCCTTTCTGAAAATGCCGAATTCGCAAGGCTCTGCGAGTCATACGGACTTGTATTCATCGGTCCTTCCTACCACTCCATCGAGATGCTGGGAGACAAGGCTGCTGCAAAGGCTACAATGAAGGCTGCGGGCGTACCTGTTATCCCCGGTTCGGACGGCGCTGTAAGCTCAGTCGAGGAGGCAAGACTCATCGCTGACAAGGCAGGATATCCCGTACTTATCAAGGCCAGCGCAGGCGGCGGCGGACGAGGTATACGCCGTGTGGATTCTCCGGCAGAGCTTGAAGCGCAGATGATAGCCGCTCAGCAGGAAGCAAAGAACTTCTTCGGCGATGATACCGTATATGTTGAGAAGTTCCTTATAAATCCCCACCATGTCGAGATACAGATAATCGCCGACAAGCACGGCAATTATATACACCTCTGCGAGCGTGACTGCTCTATGCAGAGAAGAAACCAGAAGGTGCTTGAGGAATGCCCCAGCCCTATCGTAAGCCCCGAGCTTCGTGCAAAGATGGGCAATGCCGCTATTACTGCGGCTAAGGAATGCGGCTACTACAACGCAGGTACTATCGAATTCCTCGTTGACGAGAACCGTGATTTCTACTTCATGGAGATGAATACCCGTATTCAGGTAGAGCATCCTATTACCGAGGAGGTAACAGGCTTCGATATAGTCAAGGCTCAGATAGAAATTGCGGCAGGTCTGCCTCTGAAGGTGACACAGGACGATATCGTTATGCGTGGCCATGCGATAGAGTGCCGTATAAATGCCGAAGACCCTGAGCATAACTTCCGCCCCTCACCCGGTACCATCACAGCTCTGTATATGCCCGGCGGCCCCGGTATCCGTATCGACGGCGCTGTATATCAGGGATATACCATCACTCCTTATTATGACTCAATGATAAGCAAGCTCATCGCTCACGGCTCAGACAGAAATGATGCCATTAACAAGATGAGATGGGCGCTTTCCGAATTCATTGTGGAGGGCGTTGAGACTAATATAGATTTCCAGCTCGGACTTATCCGGAATGCCGACTTCAAAAACGGCAATTATGATATCGGCTTCCTTGGAAGATACATGGAAGACAAGAAGAATAAGTAAAGCGGTGAATAATATTGTTTGAAGGTTTTTTTAACGTAGTCAAGGAGCGTTTCAACGGCGCTGAGGAGGAATACAAGCCCCCGATGTTCAAGTGCCCGAGATGCACTCAGACAAGCCCTCTTTCCAGATATGAGGAGCTTCACAGAGTTTGCCCCAAGTGTAATTACCACGGCAGACTTTCGTCACAGGAGCGTATTGCCATCACTGTTGACAAGGACAGCTTCAAGGAGCTGGACGGCGGCATGAAAAGCGGCAATCCCCTTGATTTCCCCGATTATTCCGAGAAACAGGCTGAACTTCAGAACAAGACAGGCCTGAATGACGCTGTTATCACAGGTACTGCAACTATCAAGGGCTCACCTGTGGTCATCGGTATCATGGATTCCCGTTTCATGATGGGAAGCATGGGCAGCGTTGTAGGCGAGAAGATAACCCGTGCCTTTGAGTACGCAACAGAGAAGGGACTCCCCGTTGTAATGTTTACTGCGTCAGGCGGCGCACGTATGCAGGAGGGCATAGTTTCTCTCATGCAGATGGCAAAGACTTCGGGTGCTGTCAAACTCCACAGCGATGCAGGCGGACTTTATATATCGGTCATGACCGACCCGACAACAGGCGGCGTAACAGCAAGCTTTGCTTCCCTCGGAGATATAATCATCGCCGAGCCGAAGGTGCTTATCGGTTTCGCAGGAAGACGAGTTATCGAGGGTACTATCAAGCAGAGACTTCCCGAGGATTTCCAGCTTGCGGAATTCATGCACGAGAAAGGCTTTGTTGATATGATAGTCGAGCGCAGAAAGATGAGAAGTGTTCTCTCACATCTGCTGAAGCTTCACGGCTTCTATCCCAAGGAAAAGGAGGTCTGAGCCATGGATGAGAAAAGAACAGCGTGGGAGCGTTTACAGCTTGTCCACACAAAGGGCAGACCTACTATAAAGGATTACATCCCACAGATATTCACGGACTTCTATGAGATGCACGGCGACCGTCTCTGCGGCGACGATAAGGCTATCCTCGGAGGTATAGGCCGTCTTGACGGCAGACCTGTCACCATTATCGCTCAGGTAAAGGGCAGGGATATCAACGAGAACAAGGCCTGCAATTTCGCAATGCCCCATCCCGAAGGCTACAGAAAGGCTCTCCGCCTTGCAAGACAGGCTGAGAAGTTCCACAGACCTATTATCTGCTTCATAGATACTCCCGGTGCTTTCTGCGGCGTTGCTGCCGAGGAAAGGGGACAGGGCGAGGCTATCGCCAAGAACATAGCCGAATTCATGACTCTCCGCACACCGATAATCTCTATCGTTCTCGGCGAAGGCGGAAGCGGCGGCGCTCTTGCTCTGGGTGTCTGCGATGAACTGGCTATGCTGGAGAATGCAGAGTATTCCGTACTCTCACCAAGAGGATTCGCAAGTATTCTCTGGAAGGACGCTTCCCGTGAACAGGAAGCAAGCGAAATTATGAAGATAACTGCTGAAGATATGGTCCGTCTCGGTGTCGCAGAAGCAATCATCGAGGAGCCTCTCGGCGGTGCTCATAACGATTTAGACAAAATTTCAGAAAATATCAAGGAATATTTGTCACAAAAAATTCCTGAAAAATGTCAAAAAGATATTGACGTTTTGCTTAAAGAACGCTATACTAAATTTAGAAAAATCGGAGCGTTCACTGAATGACCGATTTTAATATAAAATGATGGAGGATAAATACATGATTTTTGAAAAGCTCAAGGATATCATTGCTGATCAGCTCAGCGTAGACGCAGATGAGGTTACTATGGATTCCAATATCCAGGATGATCTCGGCGCTGATTCCCTTGATGTTGTTGATCTTATCACAACTATCGAGGACGAATTTGATCTTTCTATCCCTGATGAGGCTGTAGAGGAGATCAAGACTGTAGGCGATATCGCTAACTACATCGAGAAGAACACAGACGCTGAATAATAAAAGCGATCCCCGACCTGAAAAGGTCGGGGATATTTTTGTATATTCACATATTTTATGCGGATAATATCACTGAAGGAGTGATGTTTATGAGGATTACACCGGAAATGTACAGCAAGATGAGCGACAATGCCTCGCCGCCCTCAAAGTCAAAGGTGAATATCCCTGTCGCTTTCATCGTGGGAGGTCTTATCTGTGTGATAGGGCAGTTCCTGATGACGGCTTATAAGAATATGGGCATGGACAGCACAGACGCAGGCGCATGGACTTCCATTACCCTTGTGGCGGCAAGTTCGCTTTGCACGGGCATGGGATGGTATCAGAAACTGGCCAAACACGCAGGTGCAGGTACGCTTGTGCCTATCACAGGCTTTTCCAATGCTGTGACCTCTGCCGCTGTGGAAAGCAGCACCGAGGGCTATGTCACGGGTGTTGGTACCAAGATATTCACCATAGCGGGACCTGTCATTCTCTATGGATGTACGGCTTCTGTGATATACGGCGTGGTGTATTATCTTTTCAACGGAGGCTGACAGGCAAAAAAATAAGCAAGGCATATGCCTTGCTTAACTTAAACAAATGAAAATAAATATGTGTAGAACAAAAGAAAGGAGACAACAAAACGAGTGTTAATAATTCGTGATTATTTAACACTATATGTATTATACAGTATAATTGTCGAAACGTCAAGCCCATTCATAAAAAATTAATATTTAGAACAATATTTCTGTTGGTTTGCACAAATACAAAGTCACAAAATCGTCATATTTCACATAGGCTTCTTGAGCATTGTTTTGATCGTATTTTCGTCGAAATAGCCGTTGATATGGTGGGATGCATAAAAATAGCCAAGTTTTATTGTTAGTATTTGCTAATTAGCAAAAAAGGTGTTTACAAAATAAAGTGTTTGTGCTATAATATTTAAAGTAGTTATACAAGGTTAACGATGTTATGCGTTTTCCTTGATATAACGTCAATAACTCAATTCTTACTCAGGAGGTCAATCCTATGGCTATCAAAAGAAAAATGAAAACAATGGACGGTAATAATGCCGCTGCATATGTTTCTTATGCCTTCACGGAAGTTGCCGGTATTTATCCGATCACACCTTCCAGCCCGATGGCAGACTATGTCGATCAGTGGTCTGCGCAGGGCGTAAAGAACATTTTCGGCACTACCGTTAAGGTTGAAGAGATGCAGTCTGAAGCCGGTGCAGCAGGTACTGTTCACGGTTCTCTGAATGCCGGTGCTCTTACTACAACATATACTGCTTCTCAGGGCCTTCTCCTTATGATCCCGAATATGTACAAGATCGCAGGCGAGCTGCTTCCTTGCGTGTTCCATGTTTCTGCACGCTGCGTTGCTTCTCACGCACTTAACATTTTCGGTGACCACTCTGACGTTTACGCTTGTCGTCAGACCGGTTTTGCAATGCTCGCTGAGACAAACCCACAGGAAGTTATGGATCTTGCTGCTGTTGCTCATCTCGCTACTATCAAGAGCAGAGTTCCTTTCATCAACTTCTTCGACGGTTTCCGTACATCTCATGAGATCCAGAAGATCGAGACATGGGATTACGAGGATCTGAAGGAAATGTGCGATATGGATGCTGTAAAGGCATTCCGTGACCGTGCTCTTAATCCTGAGAATCCTACAATGCGTGGTTCTCACGAAAACGGTGATATCTTCTTCCAGCACCGTGAGGCTTGCAACTCTTACTACAATGCTGTTCCCGGAATCGTTGAGGAGTACATGAACAAGGTAAACGAAAAGCTCGGTACTGATTACAAGCTCTTCAATTACTACGGTGCTCCTGATGCAGATCGTGTTATCGTTGCAATGGGTTCTATCTGCGACGTTGCTGAGGAAGTTATCGACTACCTGAACAAGAAGGGTGAGAAGGTCGGTATCGTTAAGGTTCGTCTGTTCCGTCCGTTCTCAGCTGAAAAGCTCGTTGAGGCAATTCCTGCAACAGCTAAGACAATTGCTGTACTCGACAGAACAAAGGAGCCAGGTTCTCTTGGTGAGCCTCTCTACCTCGATGTAGTAGCAGCTCTTAATGCTACAGGCAGAAACGGTATCAAGGTTATCGGCGGCCGTTACGGTCTCGGTTCAAAGGATACTCCTCCTGCATCTGTATTTGCTGTATATGCTGAACTTGCTAAGGCTGATCCTAAGCCACAGTTCACACTCGGTATCGTTGATGATGTTACAAATCTCTCACTCGCTGAGGAAGATGCTCCTAACACAGCAGCAGAAGGTACTATCGAGTGCAAGTTCTGGGGTCTCGGCGGCGACGGTACTGTTGGCGCAAACAAGGACTCTATCAAGATCATCGGTGACCACACTGACAAGTACGTTCAGGCTTACTTCCAGTATGACTCAAAGAAGACCGGCGGTATCACAATTTCACACCTCCGTTTCGGCGATAAGCCAATCAAGAGCCCTTACTACATAAACAAGGCTGACTTTGTTGCCTGTCATAACCCATCCTACATCCTCAAGGGCTACAAGATGGTAAACGATGTAAAGCCCGGCGGTGTATTCCTCATCAACTGCCAGTGGAAGCCTGAGGAGCTCGATCAGCACCTCACAGCTGATACAAAGCAGTATATCGCTAAGAACAACATCCAGCTCTATCTGGTTAACGCAATAGACCTTGCACAGGAGATCGGTCTTGGCAAGCGTACAAATACAATTCTCCAGTCTGCATTCTTCTCACTTTCAAAGGTTCTTCCTGAGGCTGAGGCTATCGGCTACATGAAGGAGAAGGCTCAGAAGTTCATGAAGAAGGGTATCGAGATCGTTCAGATGAACGAGAAGGCTATCGACGCAGGCGCAAATGCTTACGTTAAGGTAGATGTTCCTGCTGAGTGGGCAAACGCTGTTGATAATTCCGCACCTGCAAAGCTCGAGGGTCCGGAGAAGCTCGTAAAGATGGTTGAAGGCATCATGAACCCTGTTGGCAAGATGCTCGGTGATACACTTCCTGTTTCTGCATTCTCAGATCACGTTGACGGTACATTCGAGCAGGGTGCTTCTGCATATGAAAAGCGTGGAGTTGCTGTTATGGTTCCTGAGTGGAATCAGGATACTTGTGCAAAGTGTAACAAGTGTTCATTTGTCTGCCCACACGCAACAATCCGTCCTTTCGCTCTGACAGAAGCTGAAGTTGCTGCTGCTCCTGAGAACATCAAGATCGCTCCTAAGCCGATCGTAAAGACAGAGTACAAGTACACACTTGCTGTTTCTGCTATGGATTGTATGGGATGCGGCGTATGTATCGGTGTCTGCCCGACTAAGTCTCTCAAGATGGTTCCAAGAGAGTCACAGGAGCCACAGCAGGCAGTATTCGATTACTGTGTTGCTAAGGTTACAGAGAAGACAGATGTAGCTACTGACGCTAATGTTATCTCAAGCCAGTACAAGAAGCCACTCCTTGAATTCTCAGGTTCATGTGCAGGCTGTGCTGAGACTTCATATGCAAGACTTATCACTCAGCTCTTCGGTTCAAGAATGTACATCTCAAACGCAACAGGATGTTCTTCAATCTGGGGCGGTCCTGCTGCTACATCACCATATACTGTTGATGCAAACGGTCACGGTCCTGCATGGGCTAACTCACTGTTCGAGGACAACGCTGAGCACGGTCTCGGTATGTATCTCGGTCAGAAGGCTATCCGTGAGAGACTCATTGAGGAAGTTAAGGAAGTTGCTGCAAACGACAAGACATCCGCAGAGGTTAAGGCTGCTGCTGATGAATACCTCGCAACAGTTAACGACGGTGCAAAGAATACAGCTGCAACAGCTGCTCTCGTTGCTGCGCTCGAGAAGTGCGACTGCCAGTGCGACAAGAAGACAGATATCCTTGAAAACAAGAACTACCTCTCCAAGAAGTCCGTATGGATCTTCGGCGGTGACGGTTGGGCTTATGATATCGGTTTCGGCGGTCTTGACCACGTTCTCGCTACAGGCGAAGATGTAAACATCATGGTATTCGATACCGAGGTTTACTCTAACACAGGCGGACAGGCTTCCAAGTCTTCCAACATCGGTCAGGTAGCACAGTTCGCTGCAGCAGGTAAGGCAATTGCTAAGAAGCGTCTTGCTGATATCGCTATGAGCTACGGTTACATCTATGTTGCACAGATCGCTATGGGTGCTGATATGAACCAGACACTCAAGGCAATCAAGGAAGCTGAGGCTTATCCGGGACCATCACTCATCATCGGTTATGCACCTTGTGAGATGCACTCTATCAAGGGCGGTATGACTAACTGTCAGTCTGAGATGGAGAAGGCTGTTAAGTGCGGCTACTGGAACAACTTCCGTTATGATCCTCGTCTTGCTGCTGAGGGCAAGAACCCATTCCAGCTCGATTCCAAGGCTCCAACAGAGTCATATCAGGAATTCATCATGAATGAGGCTCGTTACAGCGCACTCACACGTTCATTCCCTGATCGTGCTAAGGAGCTGTTCGAGAAGGCTGAGAAGACAGCAGCTAATCGTTACGAGTACCTCACAAAGCTCGCTGAGAAGTAAGCAGCGTGACGCTGCCCCCGTCCACGTTGACGCTCGTAAACTCGCTAACTCTCTGCAAAACGGATAGTCTGCTTTCGCTTACGGAAGTTTAACGTGTAATATGAACATACGAATATAAAATTACTCCCCGATAC
>CADBAC010000020.1 GCA_902792495.1 Ruminococcus flavefaciens
CCATGTAGGGGCGCACAGTGTGCGCCCTCAGATAAAACCGGATACCGTCCCCGATATCACCGCAAATACGAATAGACTTTGTAGGGGACAAAGGTTACAATTGGTTATCATGGAAATTACACTTTGGAAGAATTGTTGATTTCACGGAAAAGTCGTGCTATAATCAAGGCATCACCGCACAAAGCCCGCCTGACGGCTTTGCACTGAATCTGCGGACATATTCAGCACAAGCTTTGTGCGGTGTTGCCTCAAGAAAAACGGCTCTATTGGCGAAAGGATGATAAAAATGAACAGGAAAGTCAGTATAATTGCTTCAGTGATAACTGCCGTTGTCTGTCTGGGTGCAGGCGGTATGG
The DNA here is from genome assembly GCA_902792495.1 of Ruminococcus flavefaciens. GTDB lineage: Bacteria > Bacillota > Clostridia > Oscillospirales > Ruminococcaceae > Ruminococcus > Ruminococcus flavefaciens_Z. Next base: position 357 of record CADBAC010000020.1, read on the forward strand.
CAGGCCACCACTATACAAAAATGCAGTACGATCAGGATATAGCTGACAGGAATGCTGTCCATGCCGAAAAGGTGCATCCATCAAGCGGCACATACACCGTGGAAAATGCCGTTGAAGCCGATATCCCCGAGACTGACGGAACTCCCGATATGCAGACGGTTGGAAGTGCCATAAAGGGAATGGTTCACGGCGACCTTACTCTCAGAAATATGTACACCGTTGTAAATGCCGTGGCTTTCGTGGCTGATAAGGCGACCGAGCTTGCAGAAGCAGAGGCTAAAGTTGTAATAACCGAGGAGCAGGTAAGGACTTTCATTGAGTCTGCCGCCGAACTGGTAACACAGAATTACCGCTATACTTCCGCTGATACATATAAGAAGTACCTGGATATCGACGGCTGGGCAGTGCCTTTCACGACCGATCAGACCGTGTTTACCTATGACGGAGTTATAAAGGCAGGCATCGACTTCAAGGCGATAGGCATAAAAGTTGACAACGATGCTCAGGTCATCACCGTTGAACTGCCCGAGCCTTACATAATTTCCCATGAAATAGACGAGAACAGCTTTCAGGTCTACGATGTGAAGAATTCTGTATTCACTGAAACTGCCATTGATGAATACACATCTCTCATTGCCGAACTGAAGCAGAAGCGTGAGGATGCTTACAATGCCGAGCCTGAGAACCGTGAGAACGTCATCAGCGGTGCGCAGACCGTAATTGAGGGCCTGCTGAACGCAGAGGGACTGCTCAAAGAGTACAACGTAGTATTCAGATAATTGCAATATTCCCCCGAAAACAGGTATAAATCGAGCAATATGACAAAAAAGCGGAAAAACTATCATTTTCCGCTTTATTTTTTTGGGGAAATGTAGTATAATATACTATGTGTAAGAATGTCTGCATTAATTATTACTCCGGCAATAAAATATCTTTAAAAGCCGACGAAGTAATTATCGGTATTTTTTTGCTGTATTAATAAATGATAAATTATTGAGGTGAACTATGACGGAAAAATATTCTCTGGGAATCGACGTCGGATCTACGACTGTCAAGACAGTTATCACAGACAGCTCAGGTGAGATTATATATTCAAAATATCAGCGCCACCTTTCAAAGGTAAAGGAAACTGTAACGGATCAGCTGAAAATAATACAGGCTGACTATCCTGAGGCTGAATTTACTGTATGCATCACAGGCTCGGCAGGTCTCGGTCTGGCTAATTCTGCCGATATCCCCTTTGTACAGGAGGTCCACGCTGCTTTCCTCGCTGTAAAGCAGAAGCAGCCTGATGCTGATGCTGTTATTGAACTGGGCGGTGAGGATGCCAAGATCATTTTCCTGACAGGCGGTGTGGAACAGCGTATGAACGGTTCATGTGCAGGCGGTACGGGAGCTTTCATCGATCAGATGGCAACTCTCCTCGGTATCTCCGCTGACGAACTGGATGAGCTTTCAATGCACTCACAGAAGATATATCCCATAGCTTCACGCTGCGGAGTATTCGCTAAATCGGACATACAGCCTCTCCTTAATCAGGGCGCCCGCCGTGAGGACGTTGCTGCAAGTATCTTCCAGGCAGTTGTTGACCAGACCGTATCAGGTCTCGCTCAGGGACGTACTATCGAGGGAAAAGTCCTTTTCCTCGGCGGTCCGCTGTTCTTCCTGAAGGGACTGAGAAAGGCTTTCGTGAACACTCTCGGTCTCGACAACGAACACGCAGTTTTCCCTGATGAAGCTCCTGTTTTCGTAGCATACGGCTGTGCTGTCTATGCGGCCAATGCCGAGAAAGCATATCATATAGAGGACATCATAGATAAGGTGGAAAATGCCCGAACATCCGATAATATCGTAACAGGCGAGCCGCTTTTCAATTCTCAGACCGAGTATGACGAATTTATCGACCGCCACAAGCAGTGCGACCTTGGTTATGCCGATATACGTACATATGAGGGCGACGCTTACCTCGGTATCGACGCAGGCTCGACTACCACAAAGCTGGTGCTGATAACCGATGACGGCAGGATACTCTACCATTACTACGCTTCAAATCAGGGTCAGCCGCTGGACAAGATCTCCGAGCAGCTCAAGGTCATCTACAATGCTATGAACCCTGCTATCACTATAAAGGGTTCAGCTGTTACAGGCTACGGTGAAGATCTGATAAAGGCAGGACTTTCCATCGACCACGGCATAGTTGAAACAGTTGCCCACTTCAAAGCCGCTTCCTATTTCTGTCCCGATGTTGATTTCATCATAGATATCGGCGGACAGGATATCAAGTGCTTCAAGATAAAGAATCAGACCATCGACAGCATTATGCTGAATGAAGCCTGTTCATCGGGCTGCGGTTCGTTCATACAGACCTTTGCTATGGCTCTGGGATACGATATCGCCGAATTCTCACAGCTGGGACTTTTCGCTCAGCACCCCGTTGACCTGGGCTCACGCTGTACGGTATTCATGAACAGCTCAGTAAAACAGGCTCAGAAGGACGGCGCTACTGTTGAGGATATCTCGGCAGGTCTGTCATCTTCAATCATCAAGAACGCTATATATAAAGTAATACGTGCAAATTCTCCTGATGAACTGGGTAAGAATATAGTCGTACAGGGCGGTACATTCCTCAACGATGCTGTTCTCCGTTCATTTGAAAAGGAACTTGGAAGAAACGTTATCCGTCCTGCAATATCGGGACTTATGGGCGCTTTCGGATGCGCCCTCTATGCCAAGGAGAAAGCAAAGGACGAGCCTTCAAAGATAATCTCAAAGGAAGAACTTGCTTCATTCGCCTATACTTCACGCTCTGCACAGTGCGGCGGCTGTACCGCTCACTGTCAGCTCAACATCATCAGCTTCGGACAGGGCAGGAAGTTCATCTCGGGCAACCGCTGCGAAAAGGGCGGCGGAATAAAGGTGAAGAACAAGATACCCAACCTTTACGAATACAAATACGACAGCCTTCTCAACCTCGTCAAGACTCATCAGCCCAGGAAATACCGTGGAGTTGTGGGACTTCCCCTTGCTCTCGGATTCTATGAACAGCTTCCTTTCTGGCATATGCTTTTCACTTCCCTGGGATTCAGAGTCATCATATCGGGAGAAAGTTCCCGTGAAGTTTACTACAAGGGACAGCACACCATCCCGTCGGATACAGTCTGCTATCCTGCAAAGCTTACCCACGGCCATATAGAGAATCTCCTCGACAAGAAGGTGGATTTCATATTCTACCCCTGCATGAGTTACAATATAGACGAGGGCGGAAGCGATAACCACTTCAACTGCCCTGTAGTAGCCTACTATCCCGAGCTTCTTCTTGCCAATAACCCGAGGCTCAACAATGAGAACTTCATCCATCCATACGTTGACCTCAACATCCGCAAGAACGTCATAAAGGTGCTGGGACAGGTTCTGAAAAAGTACAACATCAAGGGACGCATCCCTGCTGCTGTGGATGCCGCATATGAGGCGCTTTCACGCTATCAGAACGACATATCCGCAAAGGCAAGGGAGATAATCGAACAGGCCCGTGCAGAGGGACGCAATATCATAGTCCTCGCAGGCAGACCCTACCACGTTGACAAGGAGATAAACCACGGTATACATAAGCTTATCACAAGTCTTGGAATGGCAGTTATCACCGAGGACAGCGTTGCACATCTGGCACGTACTCCCGAACTGGGCGTACTGAACCAGTGGACTTACCATTCGAGACTTTACCGTGCGGCGCAGTATGTTACAACTCAGCCCGATATGCAGCTGATACAGCTTGTATCATTCGGCTGCGGTATAGATGCCGTAACAGGTGACGAGGTGAGAAACATCCTCGAAAGCCACGGCAAGCTTTATACTCAGCTGAAAATAGACGAGATAAACAACTTAGGTGCGGCACGTATCAGACTGAGAAGCCTTGTAGCCGCCATAAATAATAATTAGTAACCGCCGAGCAGGCGGGCGCAATCACGTTTCGCTTGCTGCGCTCGCTTACTCTGTACGTTTAGCATAATCTGCTTTCGCTCGCTGGCACTTCTTGTTATGTAATGGCGAGGCGCCGTTCCCTGCGATGTTCTATCCGCATTTATTGGGTTATCGGAGGACGGCCAAAGGCCGCCCACTGCATTTTCAATTCTCAATTCTCCATTCTCAATTCTCAAAAAGGGAGGTTTTTATGCCTGACTATCCAAAATTTACCGAGGATATGATAAAAACTCATACTATCCTCGTTCCCGATATGCTGCCCGTGCACTTCAAGATGCTCATTGCCATTTTTGAAGCCGAGGGCTACAAGCTTGAACTTTTACAGAATGATTCCCGTGCAGTTGTGGATGAGGGACTGAAAAACGTTCACAACGATGCCTGCTATCCTGCGCTTCTTGTAATAGGACAGTTCATGGATGCGCTGAACAGCGGAAAGTACGATCCCGACAAGACCGCTCTGCTCATCACTCAGACAGGCGGAGGATGCCGTGCTTCCAACTACATCCACCTGCTGAGAAAGGCTCTTGCAAAGAATTATCCCCAGGTGCCTGTATGCTCACTGAACTTCAGCGGCCTTGAAAAAGACAGCGCTTTCAGGATAACAGCTCCCATGTTCCTGAAAATGCTCTATGCGGTGCTTTACGGCGATCTGCTCATGACCTGCTACAACAAGTGCAGAGCCTACGAGATAAACAAGGGCGAAGCTCAGAAAATGCTGGATAAGTGGCAGAGAAGAATAGGCAATATCTTCCGCAAAGGCAGCAAGATGTTCCTGCGCACCAAGAAGATATACACCGATATACTCAACGATTTCGCTTCGATACAGCTCAGCGGCGAGAAGAAGGTACGTGTGGGCATAGTGGGAGAGATATACGTAAAGTATTCGCCTCTTGCCAACAATCACCTTGAGGACTTTCTCATTTCCGAGGGCTGTGAGCCTGTAGTGCCTTCACTTCTGGAATTCGTCATGTACTGCGCTGTGGGAACATTCAACGATGCGAAGATATACGACCACGTAACAAAGCAGTCCATCTTCAACAAGATAGGCTATGACCTTATCTACGCAAAGCAGAAGGAACTCATATCCGTGATGAAAAAGCAGGGAAGCTTCGAGCCCCCCCATGATTTCGAGCATCTACGCAAGCTTGCGGACAAGTACATAAATCAGGGCGTAGTAATGGGCGAGGGATGGCTCATTCCTGCTGAAATGGCGGCACTGGCAAAGTCTGGCGTTGAGAATATAATCTGCGCTCAGCCGTTCGGCTGTCTGCCTAATCATATCGTGGCAAAGGGAATGTCAAGAGCGATAAAGCAGGATAATCCCAATGCGAACATAGTAGCTATCGACTACGACCCCGGCGCTACCCGTGTAAATCAGGAGAACCGCATTAAGCTTATGCTGGCCAACGCAAAACTGTAAACCATGAGATATACCGTTAATTTCGCTGACCTCCTGCTGGAAATGGATATAATCCTGCTTTCGGAGGAACCTGACCCCGAACTTGATTATGCTGATATCAGGCTCTTTGCGGAATATACCGATATCCGCTCCCAAATGGCTGTGACCGGGGAGGCAGTCAGCAGATTCGCCAAAGACATTGAGAGGCTGTTCAGGGAAAACTACAGATATGAGCCTGTCACCGATGTCAGGGCAGAACTTACCGATGGCAGGCAATACATAAGATTTGAACATGACAGCGCCATAGATGTCAGGTTCTCTGCAAAGCTAATACAAAACGGTACAGAAGCTGAATTTGAAAAAGATATCCCTACGCTGAGTATCGAACAGCTGACAGATGCTCTTGATATATACCGATAGCAAGCATATAATATGAAAATCCGTGCATACTAATGCTGAGGTGATAGTATGCACGGATTGGAAACTTCTCTTGAAAAAAGCATAGACAAGATAAAGCGCATTTCCGGCGGCTCGTCGGATGTGCTGGTAAACAGGTTCGTTACAGGCGGCATAAGCTGTGCCCTCATCTGCTGTGACGGTATGGCATCTTCTTCCGTGATGTCTGAACTTATATTCGAGCCGATAACCGGAATATCGGCAAAAAATGACGCTCCTGAGCTGTTCCACCATATCAGCGGGGAGCTTCTTCTTTCTGTGGACCGTCCCGAGGTAAGGGACTATCCCACTCTTTTCCGCCTGATCCATTCGGGATTTGCGGTGCTTCTCGCTGAGGGCATGGACTACGGGCTCGGCTTCGGTGTACAGGGCTACGCTTCACGGGGAGTGCAGGAGCCTTCGGGCGAGGGAAATATTATGGGCGCTCATGAGGGCTTTACCGAGACTGTCCGCACCAATATGTCGCAGCTTCGCAGACGGCTGAAAAGTCCCGAACTGGTCATGGAAATGATGATAAAGGGAAGCAAAAGCAATACCGATATATGCCTTTGCTACATGAAAGACCGTGTGCCGCCTGCGCTTATGGAAAGGATAAGGCGCTCACTGGACAGGACCGACCTTGAAGCTGTCCTCACTACAGGCTATCTCCGCCCCTTTACCGAGGAAAAGCGGTACAGGATATTCAACACCACAGGCACTACCGAGCGCCCCGATGTGCTTTGCTCTAAGCTTATCGAGGGAAGAGTTGCAATTCTTGTGGACGGTATCCCCTATGCCATAGTCATCCCGAGACTGTTCTGCGAGAATTTCCAGACCCTTGACGACTACGCCTACAAGCCATACTATGCGGTATTCATACGCTGGCTGAAGTATTCCGCATTTCTTCTGGCTGTGTTTCTTCCTGCGTTGTATACGGCGATAGTGATGTATCACCCCGAACTTCTCAACAGCACTCTGCTGATGATACTGGTGGATGCCGAGAAGGAAGCGCCGCTGTCAATACTGACCGAAGCGCTGTTCGTACTGCTGATGTATGAGATAATACGTGAAGCAGGAGTGCGCCTTCCTAAGCCTACAGGTGGAGCAGTCAGCATCATCAGCGGACTTATCATAGGCGATGCCGCCGTAAAATCGGGGCTTGTCAGCACTCCTCTGCTTACGGTCACAGCCCTTGCGGTGCTGGGTGGACTTGTAGTTCCCGATATAGCGCCGCAGATAACGGTGCTTCGCTTTTTGTTCCTGCTTGCAGGAGGAATGTTCGGACTTTTCGGCATAAGCCTGCTTTCCTGTGCGGTGCTTGCAAACGTCTGCGCATCCGAGAATTACGGATTCCCCTATACAGCGCCCTTTTCGCCGTTCAAAGCGTCAGGCATGGCGGATACGGCTGTGCGTGAAGGCATGGAGAAACTGCAAAGCCGTGGCTTTACTGTGGAGGAATACCATGAATAGTATAACTTCTCCTCAGCTTGCGGCAATGCTGGTGATATCGGATTTATTTGCTCTAATGTGCTATAATGGTGGACTTTCCGCATATACGGCGGTGGGACTTGCTTTCGGTATCGGCTTGCAGTATGTCATGGTCATGCCCTTGGTAAAAGCTGCCGACAAGGGGAAAACTCTCCCGAAATCGGTGAAATTCCTGCTTGCTGTGGGAATTGTGCTGTGGGGCGGTGCTTTGCTGGGAGGACTGTGGAAAGCCGCAGACATCACATTCGTCCCATATGAAAATGCAGGCGGATTTCTCGGCAAACTGGAGATAACCGCAATGGTGGCGGCGGTCAGCCTTTATGTGGCATACGAGGGCACAAAAGCGGCGGCACGTTCGTCGCTGATAGCCGCATTCACAGGTGTAATCTTCCTGCTGACCGATTTCATAAGCGGCATGAGGCCGTCGAATTTCGGCAATATTTCGCTGTCGGCGCAGTACGGCACATTCATGGACGGGCTTCGTTTAAGCTTTCTCAGCGGCGGAAGTCTCATCGCATTCATCGCACTTCTTCCCTGTGTGAAGGGAAGTAAAAACAAAGCGGCGGCGATGTACTTCCTGTGCAGAGGGATACTCTCTGCGGCTGTGGTCATGACGGCGGTGCTGGTCACGGGAGGTATAATGGATACCGCAGACTTCCCTGTTATAATGTCGGCACAGCTTTCACAGCCTTTTTCCTCACAGCGTATCGATGCCCTTTTCCTCATACTGTTTGCGGTTTTCGGAGTTTTCGCCATTACAGTACAGGTGATGACTGCCGCATTTCTTGCAGGAGAGATATTCAGCCGCTTCAGGCGTTGGCGGTGTACAGCGGCGATAGCACTTTCTCTGCTTGCTATGGGACTTTTCACAGGCTGTACCTCAACGGGACAGGTAAGCGACAAAAGCTATGTCAGATGCTTGGGCACTGACGGAAAAACCGTGACGCTGTCTTTTTTCTCCGATGAACGTATCATCACCGCCGAGGGGGAAGATATCAGCAGTGCCCTTGCAGAAGCGGAGATAACAGCAGGCAGACCCGTGGTCACAGGTTTCACGGAACTCATGATCCTCGGAGACTGCGACAGAAAGGCAGTTCTGGAGGATATGCTGAAAGAATGGAAGGTTTCGCCCTCATGCATGGTGATGTACAGCGGCGATCCCGAATTTACTATAAAGAATACCGATCCCTCTCTGCTTGAAGGCAGACTGAAGGAAGCGGTCAGACAAGGAAAAGCCCCGAGGTGTGATATCGTCACGGTTCTCGGGAATATGCAGGAATAACGGTACAGCCGCCGCAATGGCGGTCTGTCCTGTCTTTTGGAGGTCAAACATGATTAAAACCAGAAACGGCAAAACCATCGTAACTAATCAGGCACAGAACAAACTTTTGAAAGTGCTGTACGGTTCGGCAGGCGGACGAGTTCTCCTAAAGGGACTTACCGCACCTCCGCTTTCCCGTGCGGCAGGAAAATTCATGGACTCACCGCTGTCAAAGCCGTTGATAAAGAGGTTCATAGCCTCAAGCGGCATTGATACTTCACAGTATATAATGTACGATTTTCGATCCTACAACGACTTCTTCACACGTATAGTCAAGCCTGAGATGCGCCCCGTGGACCTTTCCCCCGAACATCTCATAAGTCCCTGCGACTCAAAACTGACAGTGCATAAGATAGGGAAAAACAGCATTTTCCGCATAAAGGGTTCACGCTACAGAGTTTCCGATCTTGTGGGAGACAGCGCACTTGCCGAAAAGTACAACGGCGGTTACTGCCTTATCTTCCGCCTTGAAGTGGACGATTATCACCGCTACTGCTACATAGACAACGGCACGAAATCACGCAATATCCACATAAACGGCGAACTCCACACCGTTAATCCCATAGCGCTGGGAAGATATAATATCTACAAGCGCAACAGCCGTGAGTACACTGTTCTGCACACCGACAACTTCGGTGACGTTGTGCAGGTGGAAGTCGGCGCTATGATGGTGGGAAGAATAGTAAATCACGACGGCGAATCCGCCATCAGACGAGGCGAAGAAAAGGGAATGTTCGAGTTCGGCGGTTCGACTATAGTCATGCTTTTCGAGAAAGACACCATAAACGTTGACAAGGACATACTCCGCAATTCTGCAAACGGCGACGAAACCGTAGTAAAGTACGGCGAGAAGATCGGCTGCGCTGATCGCTGAAAAAAGGCCGCACTTAACCGTGGTACTTGTACAGCAACTTTATATGTTTTTATCGGGGGAAACCTTTCTGAGGAAAGGTTCCCTCTGACGGAGGCCGTCCCCTCTGTCAGCTACGCTTACACCTCCCCACACTGTGGAGAGTCGACCCCGAACCCCTTTTCCAAAGACTTTTAATAGAAT
>CADBAC010000021.1 GCA_902792495.1 Ruminococcus flavefaciens
CTTGACATACGATAGTATGCCTGCGGAATTTCTATACAATCTGACGAAAAAATCTGTCGGCGCATCTTCAGCACAAGCTTTGTGCGGTGTTGCCTTAAAGGGCGGTTGGATTCCGCCCTTTTTTCATAAAAAAGCAGGGACAGCCAACGGCCGTCCCTGCAATGTTCCGTACGTATCTGTATGGCACAGAAATGGCGCACAGTGTGCGCCCTTACTACTTTCTGCTTTCTGATTTCTGATCTCTGCTTTCTGATCTCTGCTTTCTGATCTCGGCTTTCTGATCTCTGACAAATGATCACGCATCGTCAGATAGCCTCTTTGATGGCTGTCTTTGCCTTTGAGACTATTGTACGGTCGTTTTCGTATGAAAGGATATTTGCAGCGTAGGAGATATCTACCCATCTTATCTCTGCAATCTCATCCTCCTGCGGTACGAAATCGACATTTTTCGCCTTAGCGAGGAAGTACACCACAACTTTTATGGTATCTTTCTTAGGCGAGTAAGTAACCGTTTCCCTGAAAGTGGGATCGATTATGACATCAATGGAGGTCTCCTCCATTATCTCACGGCGTGCGGTCTCGACTTCCGTTTCGCCTTTTTCAACATGGCCTTTTGGAAAAGACCAATGGCCGCTGTTGATGTGTTTAATTAGAAGTATTTCTGTATTGCCGTGAAATTTGCGGTACACAATGGCACCGCATGATTTCTCGTGAAGCATATCCATTCCTTTCCTGCCCCGAAAAATCGGGCATGATGAAGCTGTTAGCAACAGCTTTTTATAGTAGTTCACAAATATTATATCATATTTTGGTCAATTTGTCTACACCCGCAACTTAAAAAATTTTGTTAATTTTCCGAATATGTTGTAATATGCTGTCCGTGTATCTCTTTTCTGATGCTTTATGAATATTTTCTTTTTCTCAGGCAATAATAATGTCGGGAGATGATAATTATGAAAAAGAACAAAAAGCATATTCCCGTTCCCGATCCCGAAAAAAGCGAGCTGGAATACACTCTGCCTTCCGCCTCAATGAGTGACCTGACAGGACTTATCCCTGCCCATGCCGACGGCGAAGACGTGAGAGATCCCTACAACGATGTGATCCCCTACATCCCTCGCTCTCAGGCTGAAAGGACCACGGAATAACGCACATCTTTACAGGATGAGCCGAAGCAGAAAGGCGCAGATATCAGGGTAATTAGTTTTATTTGTTCACTATTTATCCAAAATTATCATTTTTTGCGCCTTTCCTGCTTCCCTTATATGTAAGTTTCGTACATACAGCTTTCCACAAATTTGACGTATCGGCCAAATTTTCGGAACCCCCCTTTATTTTTTAATTAAAGCATGGTATAATGTTTACGGTTAAATCCACTTTAATGATTAAGGGTGATGAATATGAAAAACGGAGTAAAAATGCTCGATATCGCAAACAAGCTCGGTGTCAGCGTTGTTACTGTTTCTAATGCTCTCGCAGGCCGTGACGGTGTTTCCGAGCAGATGAGAGCCAAGATCTGCGAAACAGCAGAAAAAATGGGATATAAACCTTCTAATACCAAAAACGAAAGAAAGAAAGCTCTTATCCCGAAGATAGGCAAAAATGTAGGTATACTCACCGCTGAACGCTTCGTCGGCGCAAGAGGTACCTTTTACTGGGAACTTACTGCTAATATCTCAAACCGCCTTTCACAGCTGAATGTCTGCACTATATATGAGTGCGTCAAGAGCGAAAACGAAAAGGAAGGCATACTCCCGAATATGGTGACCGACAGCAAAGTTGACGGTATCATCGTTATCGGTCAGGTGCGCAGAAGCTTCATCGATAAACTCAGCAAGATACAGATTCCGCTTATCTTCGTCGATTTCTACGACAACAGATATAACATAGATTCCATCAATTCCGACAGCTACAACGGCGGCTACATAATTACCGACTACCTTGTGGAAATGGGTCACAAGAAGATAGGCTTCTTCGGCACTCTCAACGCCACAAGCAGTATCAACGACCGCTATCTCGGATATCTGAAATGTATCATGGAGAATCAGCTGGAATTCCGTGAGGAATGGGTCATCGGCGACCGTGACGACAGAGGTATCCTCTACTCAAAGATAAACTTCCCCGATGATATGCCTACAGCTTTCGTCTGCAACTGCGACGAGACCGCTTTCCGTGTTATCTCCGCTCTCAAGTCAAAGGGCATACGTGTACCCGAAGATATCTCGGTAGTGGGCTATGATAACTATACCGTGTCAAGCATATGCATCCCCACTATCACCACTGTTGAAGTTGACCTTGACAAGATGGCTGAGGTATCTGTGGATGTAATGGCAAAGAAGCTGATAGACCCCACTTTCACCGAAGGCAGAAGAATAATCAGCGGTAAACTTATTGTGAAAAACAGCGTTCTCGACATAAGAAACGACACTCATGAGGCTGAATAATATGGACATAACTACTCTGGCAAAAAATTTCCGTGGTCATCTCAGGACCGTTAATCAGCACCGCAAAATGGTTCTGAAGCACTGCATAAAGGCCGGCATACCGATAAGAGGCCTGCTCCACGACCTTTCCAAATACTCCCCTACCGAGTTCATTCCGGGAGTGCTGTACTATCAGGGCAACAGAAGCCCCAATGAAAAAGAACGTGAGATCAGCGGCTATTCAAAGGCCTGGATGCACCACAAAGGCAGAAACCGCCACCACTTTGAATACTGGACAGACTACAGCACTGTCACAAAGAAGATGGAAGCTGTGCCAATGCCCGATATCTTCATATTTGAAATGTTCTGCGACCGTGTGGCCGCTTCAAAGATATACAACAAGGGAAAGTATACCGACGATATGCCGCTGAATTACTTTCTCCGTGCCCGTCCGAAAAGGCTCATCGCAGACGATACCGCAAGAAAGCTGGAATTCCTGCTGACTATGCTCAGGGACAGAGGCGAAGACTATACCTTCCGCTACATACGCAGACAAGTGAGAAAGAAAAAGCACTGCAAATTGTAATCCTTTATTCATTGACACTTTTTTTGCTTTATGATATACTTTTTCATATCAGAACAAATATACCTATGGAGGAACATGAAATGAAATTCAACAGATTTACTGCTCTCGCTCTTACAGCTATTATGAGCGCTTCTGCTGCTGTAAGCTGCGGTGAGAAAAAAATTATATCAGATTCTTCTTCAATAACACCTGATTCATCACAGATAATCATGGACGATGAAGAACATCTCGGTGAAAACAAGATAAAGGCTGACCTGCTTGAAACTGTATCAGCCAACGATACTGTTTTCACTCTCAACTCTGTCATCTCACCTGAGAATGTTGAAGACGAAGGATGCAGATACGTTTACTTCGATGTAAATATCAAGAACAACTCAGACTCCGCCTACACTCTCAGCACTCTCAATAACTTCTACATAATCACCGAGGACGGCACAGAGATATTCTCAGATATCCGTACTCAGCTCTACGCTGTTTCAAACTTCAAGGAGAATTCCTTCTTCAGCGATCCTTTCGAGATCCCTGCAAATGGTGAATTCAAGGGCATCATCGGCGGATTCCTGCTCAACAAGAATGTCAAGAAATTCACTGTGGGATTCTATCCTACAAAGGATTCACCAAGAGATAAGGACGATGTAATGGTTATCGACCTGACATCAGACAATATCAAGGCTCCCGATGCTTCTGTTATGAAGTGAGCCGATGATACGTAAAACTTCAGAATAAGTTCTCAGCCTGCCTTTGCGCAGGCTTTTTCTTTTGCCTGTGAACTCCCATAAGGATGTACAGCATTGCTATGTATGCCGCTCCGCCTGCCGCCGCTGACGCAATGATAACGCAAAGGGCGGATGCTTCTCTCATACGCACGAATGCCGCCGCAAGATATGCCGTGCCGCCGCATACCGCTCCCGAATACAGCACCTTCACGAAAGGCGAAAGGCTTAGTTTTATTTTTGCCGCCCTCAGATAGGCGATGAGCGATATCAGCAGTATAGCTCCGTAGCACAGCGATGTGGATAATGCCGCTCCTTCTGCTCCCATAAAAGGGATGAGGAGAAGATTACCTGCCAGTTTCAGCGCAGTCCCCATAAGCATTATCTTCAGCGGCAGCGAGGGCTTCCCTACCGCCTGTAACATACTGAAAAGCGGATAGGATACGCAAAGGCAGACCATCCCCGGCATAAGCAGTCTCAGAGACTGTACGCATATCATCACTTCATCGCTCTGCCGTGGATACAGGATATCCAGCACTTCACGGGAAAGCAGTCCAAGTCCCACAGACGCAGGGACTGCTATCACTGCCGACACTATCAAAGCCTGTACTGTGCTGTTTCTCAGGGAAGTTCTGTCGCCGCTCTCATATGCCGCTGTCACGCAGGTAAGTGCGCCCTTGCCAAGCATATTCGTTACCGAGGGCACAAGGTTGAACACCGTCAGGGCTATTCCCGAAAATGAACCGTAAACAAAATGCGGTATGTCGTCGGCGCTTATCCCGCTTACTCCTGCCGTTTCAGGCCGCAGACAGCCTATGACGGTCCACATATCTATAAGTGCCGTCAGATTTGTCACAACTGCGCTTATGCCCGTGGGAAGTGCTGTACGTGTAAGTTCTTTTGCTGTTGCGGCGCTCCATGATGATGAATGACAGCGCTCCCCCGAAAACATCGCCATAACCACAAAAAACAGCCATGCTCCCACCGACGAAAGAGTAACACCAAGTATTCCTGCCGCCGCTGCGCCTGCACGGATGTCCGACATTTCGGGGAAGAATCGGCGGAGCATATCGGGATGCGCTGTGACGTATCCGCAAAGCCACAGTCCTGCCGCAACCTTTACCGCTCCCTCTGCCACCTGTGAAATTGCCGTAGGATACATATTGCTCATGCCTTCGTAATATCCACGCTCCACTGCGGTGATACAGCCGAAAAACACCGTCGGCGCTATCATGACTATTGCCGCAGCTGCATCTATGTTTCCCACCGAAAGAATGCTGAACGGCCTTGCAAGAAGTGCGATCAGGAAACTGCCTGCAAGTCCTGCCAGCGAGAATAATATCAGTGCCGTCCGCCTTATGCTCTGCACCTGCGTCCTGTCTCCCGATGCCGCCGCTTTCGCTGTCATTCTCGCTACCGCCGCCGTAAGCCCCGTGACGGTCAGGGAATACACAGGCATGAATATGCTGTAGGCACAGCTGAAATAACTCATTCCCACTCCGCCCAGTATATTCGTCAGCGGTATCTTGAAAAATGCCCCCAGAAGCTTTGCCGCAGCCGCCGAAAGCATGAGTATTATCGACCCTTTTATGAAATTCTGCTTTTTCAGTTATATCATCCCTCACAAAAAAATTCTTCTTCAACAAAAATATATGTTGCAGAATTCAGAAATATGTGGTATAATATGTATTGGACTATGTGCTTTTGCACAAAAATATAAGAAGCTGTCACCAGCAAAATATATTGGCAGTTTCTAAGAAAGGTAATCAATATCATGGAATATAAATTTTCTGATAAGGTAAGCAAGCTTCAAGCTTCTGCTATCCGTGAGATACTCAAATTCACATCCGACCCCGAAGTTATCTCCTTTGCCGCAGGTAATCCTGCTCCCGAAGCTTTCCCAAAGGAAGAAATAGCTGCTATCTCTGCTGAGCTTCTCAGGGATGACCCAATCCTTGCTCTCCAGTACAGCATTACCGAGGGCTATACTCCGCTCCGTGACTTCCTCAAGGGATGGATGACCGAGAAGGGCTGCTTCCATAAGGAATTCGATGACCTTATCATCACCTCCGGCGGTCAGCAGGCAAATGAACTTTCATGCAAGGTGCTCCTCAACGAAGGCGATACTCTTCTCGTTGAGAATCCGAGCTTTATCGGTTCACTCAACGCTTTCCGCTCCTACAATGTAAACCTTAAAGGCATTGATATGGAAGATGACGGCCTTGACCTGAACAAGCTGGAAAATGCGCTCAAGACCGAGCAGAATGTCAAGCTTCTCTACGTTATCCCAAACTTCCAGAATCCTACCGGCAGAACCATGTCTCTGGAAAAGAGAAAGGCTGTATACGAGCTGGCTAAGAAGTACGACTTCATCATCCTTGAGGATGACCCGTACGGCGAGCTGAGATTTGCAGGCGAGAATATCCCTACTATCAAGAGCATGGACACTGAGGGCAGAGTTATCTACTCCTCAACATTCTCAAAGATAATCTCATCAGGCTTCAGAACAGGTTTCGTTTCCGCTCCTGCTCCTATCATACAGAAGATAGTAGTCTGCAAGCAGGTATCGGACGTTCACTCAAACATCTGGGCTCAGGTAGTCTCACACCGTTTCATGAGCACTGTTGACCGTGAAGCTCATTTCAAGAAGCTTCGTGATATCTACAGGAAGAAGTGCGACCTTATGTGTTCTTACATCGATGACGGCTTCTCAAAGAAGATCAGCTACATCAGACCTGAGGGCGGTCTCTTTATATGGTGCACACTTCCCGATAACTGCGATATGAACGCATTCTGCACCAAGGCTGTAAAGGATTACAAGGTAGCTTTAGTCCCCGGTAATGCTTTCAGTATCACTGACGACGAAGTGAGCCACTCATTCCGTCTCAACTACTCCACACCTACCAACGAGGATATCGAAAAGGGTATGGAGATACTCGCACGCATGACCCGTGAAATGCTTGACTGATAATTGCTCAGCCATAAGCTGAAAAAACATAAAAACATTTGAAAGGAAATTTAAATTATGCCAAACAGATCAACAGACAGATATAATGTCACTCAGAAATACCTTATGACAAGAGCGCAGGCTATCAACTTCCCTGCTAACTTCTTCAACGCAAACTTCAAGAAAGATCAGGTTTTCGGTGTTGTTATCGACATCCCTATGTCTTCGGAAGTTCTCACAACTATGGTCTGCTTCATCAACGGTGCTGCTAACATCTACTTCAACAACGGCGGCGAATACACAGGCGCTTCCATGAAGTACAGAAACCTCGTTCAGGCTGCACATACTCTCGTTGCAAATTCAGGCGACGTTCTGAAGGACTGCGTAAAGACCAAGAAGTTCGACCTTCCTAAAGGCAGAACACACAACGTTTTCCTCCTCACTAAGGGCGGTATCTACACGACTCAGATCAATTCAGGCTACCTCCCCGAGGACAAGCCTGAGCTCCGTTCTTTCTATGTTCTCTATCAGCGTGTTCTCAGCGAGATCAGAAGCTGCCAGCTGAAGGATGATGCCGAAAGAAGAAAAGCTGCCAAGTAAGGAGAACTCACACGATGGATGATAAAAAACTCATATTCAGCGCTATCCAGCCTACAGGTACTTTCACACTGGGCAACTACATAGGCGCTGTACGCAACTGGGCACCCTTGCAGGATGATTACAACTGTATCTACTGTATCGCTGATATGCACGCTATCACAGTAAAACAGGAACCTGCAAAGCTCCGCCAGAACAGTATGGCTGCTTATGCTCTGCTCATGGCCTGCGGTCTGGATCCCGAAAAGTCTATACTCTTTATCCAGAGCCATGTTCCTACTCATGCTCTCCTCAACTGGGTGCTTTGCTGCAATACCCAGTTCGGCGAACTGTCACGTATGACTCAGTTCAAGGATAAGAGCCAGAAACACCCCGAGGATATAAACGCAGGTCTGTTTACCTATCCTTCACTGATGGCTGCGGATATCCTCGCTTATAATGCGGATTTCGTTCCTGTCGGTGTTGACCAGAAACAGCACCTGGAACTTGCAAGAACTATCGCTCAGCGCTTCAACCAGCGCTACGGCGACTTCTTCACTCTGCCCGAGCCTTACATCATCGACGTAGGCGCTAAGGTAATGTCGCTCCAGGATCCGACAAAGAAGATGTCAAAATCCGACGAGAACCCCAACTCATGTATTCTCATTCTTGACGATAAGGATACTATCATCCGCAAGTTCAAGAGAGCTGTTACAGACAGCGAGGCTGAGGTCTGCTACCGAGATGGCAAGGACGGCATAAACAACCTTATGGCTATCTATTCATGCGTTACCGGCAAGGACTTCGAGGCTATCGAAAAGGAATTCGCAGGCAAGGGCTACGGCGACTTCAAGCTTGCTGTAGGTGAGGCTGTTGCCGATCACCTTGAACCTGTACGCACTAAGTTCGATCAGCTCATCGCTGACAAGGCTTACCTGAAACAGTGCTACACAGACGGCGCTGCTAAGGCTTTCAAGTACTCTCAGCGCATAGTTTCAAAGGTTTACCACAAGGTCGGATTTGTGGACAGATAAGTCAAAACGTACAAAGCACTCCCTATTTTTGAACATTCTTGGACTTTATTCACAAAAATGCTGAAATGGGTTGCAATTTGATGAAAAGTAATGTATTATAATAAGGTGTGTTAAAGCGGTGATACATCGCTTTGACAGCCTGTCTTTTTAAGGAGAGTGTTCCTGAATGGTCGAATATCAGCAGAAAAACCGTTACAATATCGACGACCTCCTCGACATTATGAGACTTCTCAGAAGCGAGGGCGGCTGTCCATGGGACAGAGAACAGACTCATGAATCCATTAAAAGCGACTTCATTGAAGAGACCTGTGAAGTCATCGAGGCCATCGACCTTAAAGATACTGCCCTTCTCCGTGAAGAGCTGGGCGATGTGCTGCTTCAGGTAGTCTTCCATTGCAGGATCGAGGAAGAAGCCGAAAACTTCCGCTTCGACGATGTATGCGATGAGGTCTGCAAAAAGCTTATTGTCCGCCATCCTCACGTTTTCGGTGAAGTAAAGGCGGATACTACAGATCAGGTCCTGAAAAACTGGGACGCTATCAAAATGGAGACAAAGGGTCAGGAAACCTACACAGATACGCTCAGAAGCGTCGCTAAATCCCTCCCCGCTCTTATGAGAGCGCAGAAAGTTGGTAAGCGTGCTATGCGTGCAGGTATGGATTTCCGCTGCGCAGAGGACGCTGTGGCTTGTATCTCAAACGAGAAAGCCGAGCTGGACGCTGCCATTATCAGCGGCAATAAAGCCGATATCGAAGAGGAACTCGGCGATCTGCTGTTCTCATGCGTGAACGCTGCAAGACACCTCGGTATCGATGCTGAACAGGCTCTGAAGGATTCTACAGAAAAGTTTATCAACCGCTTCTCTGTTACCGAAGATCTTGTCAGAAAAGACGATATCGATATGAAATCTCTCCCCATTGAAGAACTTGACGTTTATTGGGACAAGGCAAAAAACATTATAAACAAATCGGAGGAAAATAAAAATGACTAAAACAGAGCTTATCAATTCTATCGCAGATAAGGCTAACTGCACTAAGAAGGACGCTGCTTCCGCTCTCGAGGCTACTCTCGCTGCTATCCAGGAAGCTCTTGAGAATGGTGACAAGGTTTCTATCACAGGCTTCGGTACTTTCGAGGTTCGTGAGAGAGGCGAAAAGACTTGCATCAATCCTAAGACAAAGGCTAAG
Source organism: Ruminococcus flavefaciens (assembly GCA_902792495.1). Taxonomy (GTDB): domain Bacteria; phylum Bacillota; class Clostridia; order Oscillospirales; family Ruminococcaceae; genus Ruminococcus; species Ruminococcus flavefaciens_Z. The sequence goes on from CADBAC010000021.1 coordinate 9,467, forward strand.
ATGGTTTGTCCTCCCTGCAAGGCTCCTGCTTTCAAGGCTGGCAGAGGTCTCAAGGAAGCTGTTAATAAGTAATTGATATCAAATAAGGGGACGGCTTTTCGCTGTCCACGTTTTATGTTAGTGAGGTGAATTTATGCGTCTGGATAAATATCTCAAGGTCACTCGTCTCATCAAGCGCAGAACTGTCGCAAACGAGGCCTGCGACGCTGAAAAGATCGTAGTCAACGGCCGCCCTCAGCGTGCTTCATACGACGTTAAAGTCGGCGATATCATCGAGATAAATATGGGCACTCGTCCCCTTAAAGTCAAGGTCCTCAACGTGACCGAACACGCTACCAAAGAAAACGCCGCCGATAACTATACCGTCATTGAATAATATAACTGCCCGCCTTAACC